>JBFMBA010000106.1:0-5587 GCA_040755475.1 Thermodesulfobacteriota bacterium | reverse complement strand
ATCCCGCTGCAGTCGCCGGCCTCGACCTGCTGCGCCCAGAGGCCGAATCCGGCCTGATCGGTGGTGATGGTCGGTACGGCGTACGCGGCGCTTTCCAGCGGGGTATAGCCCCAGGGTTCGTAGTAGGAGGGGAACACCGCCAGATCGCACCCGGAAAGGGCCTCGTAATAGGGCATGTTGATGAACCCGTCATGGCCGTTGAGGTAGGCGGGGACGAAAATGACCTGAACCCGGTTCTGGGGGAGATTCTTGAGCCCCAGCCGCTCGCAGGCCCGGATGATGGGATCGGCGGCCTCGTTGTGCAACCGGTGGGTGGCGATGGGCGGGTTTGCCGGATCGGGCCTGGCATCGGTCTTCAGGCAGGGGATCAGGTCCATGTGGCCGCTCAGGACGAAGAGAAAGGCGACCACGGTATGGTTGGATCCCCCGTCGGCGTTCAGGCGGGCGAGGGCCTCGAGAAAAAGGTCGATCCCCTTGTTGTGGAACTCGCCGCGCCCCGAGATGACCATGATCCGCGTGTCCTCGGGCAGATCCCGGTAAACGAGCCGGCCGGCGGCGGCCAAAAGCTCGTTACGGGACTTGAGGGCGGCGGTGCGGTCCGCCGCGAGGTCCGGGATGCTCTCCATGTCCAGGCCGTTCGGGGTGATCAGGTCCGGCGCCCGCCCGAGGAAGTTCTTCGTCTCCCGGGCGGTGATATCGCTGACCGTGGTGAAGCAGTCCGCCTCGCGGGCCGACGCCGTTTCCATCGAGCACTTTGCCGTGATGTGGTGGGTGCTCGCCTCCCTCTGGGGGGCGATGTGTTCCATCGCCGTGTAGATGTCCATGCCGGAGCCGGCAAGCGTTCTTCCGAGTATCGTGGCATGGGTCGTGAAGACGGTGCCGATATCGGGGACCCGCTGCTTCAGCCCCAGGAGCCCCGCGCCGGTCATCCACTCGTGGAATTGCGCGACGGCCCGCAACCCCTTGGGCTTGACATAACAGTTGTAGATCGTCTCGATCACCTCGCTCGCCGCATAGCTGAACATGACCGGTTCCACATAGTCCCAGCCCCCGGCGATCGAGTCGACCCCGTAATTCTCCCAAGCCCAGAAGAGCAGCTGGTCTTGGTTGTATTTTTTCCCGTAGCTCACGAGCACCGCCTTGGGTTCGCCGGGAACCTTCCAGCGCCCGAAACGGCAGGGGATCTCCTTGATGGCAACGCCTTCGCGGACGCGTTCCCAGCACTCCTCGTCGGTTTCCTCGAACTCGGGGTTGGTCTTGAGGTCCGGGCCCAGCAGGACGTAGTGCTCCCCGTAGATCTTCGTCGCCTCGGGGATCTTGCTCGTGATGACCGTGTAGATGCCTCCGACCTTGTTGCAGACCTCCCAGCTCACCTCGAACAGGCAGAGATGGCGCGTTTCCGTCATGGCGATTCTCCTTTTTTATGCGTGATGTATTGCGACAGATCGTCGAGTATGTTCATGTAATTGATATAGGCCTCGTAGGGTGATTCGTAGGGGTTGAAGTAACGATGGACATCCCCGTCGGCGAACCATTTCGTGCACATGTAGTAAAAATGGTCCGATGTCTGGAGCAACCGCCAGGTTCTGACCACACTGTCATCCTTCCGCCGGCGGATGGCCCTTTCCAGCCGGTAAAGCACACGGATCGCGTCCTGCTGCATGGCGTTTCCCAGCCAGGCGGAGGTGTCGCGCTCCTCGTCGGCCCAGGAGATGTATTCCGGGCAGTCGATCTCTCCGGCCGGTGTATGCCCGGCGGCCGCTTCGGCGGGCGTCAGGAACCGGAAGTCGGGCCGGCGGAGAATCTCCCCGGGGAGGGCGGACAGAAAGTCGAATATGCCCGTCTCCTCCCACTGATGTTCGCCGAACGTCTCGTAATCCATAAACAGGTTGACAACCGCCTCCTCCCGGCTGACCCGGTGGATCCAGTGGGCATATTTGGCCGCCGTGAGCGGGTATTCGATCCAGTTCCGGTCGGAGAATCGGAAGGCCACGTCGTCGGAAAGCCGGTAATTCCTGAGAAGCAGCTTCAGTTTGCCGCATCCCGCGGGGCGGTAGAGGCGGTTCGGGCTCCGCCGGCCCAGGATCTTCTCCGTTCCCTCGGCAAGGACGGCGGCATAGCCCAGCTTTTCCACCGCGGTGGCCAGCGCGTTGCTGTAGATCAGCTCCGTATGGCGGAACGTCCGGCTCTCCTGATGAAAAAGGGCACGGACCCTCGCTCTGTGGAGGAGGACCTGCGCCCGGAACTCCCTCGGCGAGAAGAGAAAGGCGAGGGAGTGGCCGTCGGTCTCATTCAGGAATTCGACGCATCCCGTGGCGGCCAGCCGCTGGAAGCTCTCCAGGACGTCAGGCCGGTTCTGCTCGATCTGGTCAAGGAGAGAGCCCGAGAGGGAAAAAGCGACCCGGAATTTTCCTCCGTGCTCTGCGATCAGCTTCAGCAGCAGTGCATTGGTGGGAAGATAGCACTTCCGGGCGACCCGGTCAAGTATCCGGCGGTTTCCCGTCTGATCCTCGTAATCGTGGATGCGACCCACGTCAAAGTAGGAGTACCGTCTGAGGCGGCGGGGCTGGTGGACCTGAAAATAGAGACAGACGCTGGGCATGGGTGTCACTTTTCAAATTTCGAGGCCTTTGAATATCACATCCCTCCGCGCGCTGGATATTTTTCGACCCTGCACCGCCCCGCTTCGCTGCAAAGAGGTCGCGCGCGCTCAGACAGTCGTCGTTCCGGGCACTTCGTTACGTGGGCAGGGGGCCCCGAAAAATCTCCAATGCACGCTTCCGGGATCCGATACTCAAAGGTCAGGTTTCCAGTCGATCAGGGCGCCATAGACTTACAGGACCTCCCGGTAGAGTTCGCTGATGCGCTCCGCGGCGGTCTCCCAGCGGATTTTCCGGAGTTCCTCCCTGGCCTTGCCGGCCATGACATCCCTCAGCGCCGGATGCTTCAGCACCGTGATGATCTTGGCGGAAAGCTCCCGGACGTCCCAGAAGTCCACCTTCAGCGCGTGTCTGAGGATCTCCGCGACACCGGACTGGCGGGACAGGATCACCGGAACGTCGTACAGCATCGCTTCGAGGGGGGAAATGCCGAAGGGTTCGGAGACGCTCGGCATGACGTACAGGTCGCTCAGCGAGAAGATCCGTTCGATCTCCTCCCCCTGGAGGAACCCCGTGAAGTGAAAACGGTCGCCGATCCCGAGCTCGGCCACCCGCTCGATCATCCGCGCCGCCATGTCGCCGGCGCCGGCCATGACGAAGGTCACGTCGGGCAGAACCTGTAGGACCTTGGCGGCCGCCTCGACGAAGTAGTCCGGCCCCTTCTGGAAGGTGATCCGGCCCAGATAGAGGACCATCTTCCGCCCCCCCGGCTTCTCGACGTGGTAGGTCCGCTGCGCCTCATGCCTTGAAACGGCGTTGTGCACCACGGCGATCTTCCGTGCCGGTACGCCGTAACGCTCGGCGATCATCCGCTTGGTCCGGTGGCTCACGGCGATGAGGATGTCTGCCCGGTGGAGCCCTTCCCTTTCCATGTCCAGGATCTCCCGGTTCGCCTGTTCGCCGCTCCGGTCGTATTCCAGCGAGTGGACATGCAGGACGAGGGGTTTCCCGCTGATCCGGCGGGCCTGGAGTGCGGCGGGGACGGTCATCCAGTCATGGGCGTGGATGATGTCGAAGGAAAAGCGACGGGACGCTTCGCTGGCGTCCCTTCCATAGCGGGCCACTTCAGCGATCAGATCGCGGCCGTAGGGGGTGCCGGTACCCCCGAGTCTGCCCGCCTGAAGGTATAGATCCCGGTAATGCCCGGGGCCGAGGTACGGGCTCAGCAGGGCGGGAATCGGGGCGACCGTCAGCCGGGCCTGGGCAGCCGGGTCCCGGTCCTTCGGGCCTGCGCCGGCCTGGGCTGCGCCGTAGGCGGGCACCAGATCCAGGAAGGGGGCCGACATCGCTTCGGACTGGGGCAGAATGAAGGTGATCCGATGGCCGAGCCCGGCCAGTGCCCGGGTCATGCCGTAACAGGCCGTACCCAGACCCCCGCTCATTCTGGGCGGGAATTCCCACCCGAACATGAGAATGCGCATGATTGAGAACCCCCCATACCCGGGCTGACGTGCCAAGTTAACCATGGATGCGATGAAAAGTAAACACCTTCACGCACCCATCGCGTTCGGCGCCGTTTTGCCGGGCGTTGCCGGAGGCCCGCGGGGAACCCGTCAGGGCCGGAGAAGCAGGTAAAGGCGGATCAGTTCCGCGACGCTCCAGGCCTGGGCGATGCAGCCGCCCGGCCGGTGGGGCGGGTCCCCGTCGAAGACCTCAGAGACGCTGCCGATTCCCGCTTCGCGCAGGTGGGTCTGTAGAAAGAGCCGGATGTGCCGCCGGAGCACGGCTTTTTCCCTCTCCCGGTCCTGGGCGACACGCAGGGCCGCTTCGCCGTAAGGACCCAGAAGCCAGGGCCAGACCGTTCCCTGGTGGTAGGCAGCATCCCGCTGCCGGGGGTCTCCCCGGTAGCAGCCGCGGTATGCCGGGTCGTCGGGGGAGAGGGTCCGGATGCCGCAGGGGGTCAGGAGCCGCTCCCGCACGGTCCGGACGACGCCTGCCTGCTCCCCGGCGTCGAGGGGCGAGTAGGGGAGCGAAACGGCAAAGAGCTGATTCGGCCGGATCGACGGGTCGAGGATGCCCTCGCTGACCACGTCTCCCAGGTAGCCGTCACGGGGGATCCAGAAGGTCTCGCGAAAGGACCGGCGCAGGAGGGACAGGGGGCCGTCGAAGGGTTGCCGGGGATCGCCGAACTCCGCCGCCAGCCGGCGGGCGTAGGAAAGGGCATTGAACCACAGGGCGTTGATCTCGACGGGATAGCCGCGGCGCGGCGTCACCGGCACCCCCTCTACGGTCGCGTCCATCCAGGTGAGGGCCGTATCTGCTTCACCCGCATGGAGGAGGCCGCGGTCGTCCATGCCGATGCCGTACCGCGTCCCGGTCATGAACCGCTCGATGATCCGTTTCATGACGGGCCAGAAGCGGCTGCGGATGAGATCCCCGTCGCCCGCAATCCTGTGCAGCTCCTGAACGGACCAGAAGTAGAGCAGCGAGCCGTCTACGGTGTTGTATGCTGCCGGCGTACCGTCCGCCGTGAAGAAGTTGGGTATCAGGCCGTCTTTTTCGTGGCGGCCCATTTCGCTGAGGATTGCCACCCCCTGTTCAATACGGCCGGTGCAGAAGGTGAGGCCGGGCAGCGCGATCAGGGCGTCTCTCCCCCAGCCGCCAAACCAGTGATAACCGGCGACGATCGTGGACCTCCCCGAGGGGGTGGTGATCAGAAACTGTCTGCCGGCCCGGAGCAGGGCGAGGAGGACTTCACGGTCCTCGGGGTCGAAGCCGTCGGCGATGGCTTCGTCCCGGGCCTCCTCGGATTGTCGCCGGCCCATCTCGGCGTCCCATCTGGCCGCAGGGGCTTCAACCGAAGCGCTGTTGACCGACGCCTCCCCGCTGCCCGCTGCCGGCTCCCGGCGCGGCGAGGCGTCGCCGGCCCCGTGCGCCGGCGCCCCGGACCGGGCCGTGGAGACCGCCATTATCACCGAGCCTCCCGC
>JBFMBA010000105.1:0-2571 GCA_040755475.1 Thermodesulfobacteriota bacterium | reverse complement strand
AGGCCATCCACCTCCATCCCCTCAGCCACGCCGGATACTACCCCGGCGCCGCGCAGATGAGCCTCAAGCTGCTGTTCGAAGTGCCCGGCGGGAGGGTGCTCGGCGCCCAGTGCATCGGAACGGACGGCGTCGACAAGCGGATCGATGTGATTGCCGCCGCCATTGGCGCCGGCATGACGGTCAGCGGCCTGGCGCAGTTCGAACTGGCCTACGCACCCCCTTTCGGCGCCGCAAAGGACCCCGTGAATATGGCGGGCTTTGCGGGGAGCAACATACTGCAGGGCCTGGTGTCGTCAGTCACCTACGACCGGGCTGCAGCGATGGAGGACGCCCAGTTTCTGGATGTGCGGACAAAGGAGGAATACGGGGAAGGCAGCATACCGAGGTCGATCCATGTTCCCCTCGATGAGCTGCGCCAAAGGATCCATGAGCTCCCCCGGGACCGTCACCTGATCGTCTGCTGCCGGTCGGGCATACGCTCCTACGCGGCGATCCGCATCCTGAAGCATTCCGGCTTCGAGCGGTTGTCGAACCTCTCGGGAGGGTATATCAGCTACCGGCATTATGCGGCAAAGATGCCGTAACAAACCGCTTTATCAGTTTTTTTTCACGTATCGCTCGCTCTCCGGCATATCCCGGATCAGCTGATCCGCTTCGAGCAGCAGCCCGATGACAATCTCCGCCCCTTTTTTGTAGACATGGGAGCAGTTCTGGGCTTCACCGCTGAGGTAATAGGCGAAGGGCCGCAGGACACGGCAATAGTAGCTCCCCATTTCCTTGTTGAACCTCTCATGGAGAATCCGGATCAGGTAACTGTAGCCGGACACATCGACCTCCGGATCGGTCCGCCCGTACAGGTGGGAGATGAGCATGATGCCCGCTTCGACAACCCCGCAGCGGTCCCCGTACCCCCCGCCGCCGCCCCGGAAACCGCTTGATATCCGCAGGACATCCTCCGGCAGCGTGACCTGCAACACATCCGCACAGGCCCGGATAGCGGACTCCGAGCAGTGAAACCCCTGCAGACGGTATCCTTCGCATTTTTCCACGCACGTTTTGATGATCTCTTCCATTACACGACCTCGACATTTTTTTGAGGACTGCCTATCACAGATTGGGCGAATGTGAACAGCGGTTTTTCTACGCCACCGCAATGGCGTCAGCGGCGCAGGGCGACGCGCCGGCACTCCATCCGGATCTGGCCGGGCGCCGCCATCGAACCCGCCGTTCCGCAAACTGGCGTTTCTGCGGAACGGGCACCCCGCGGGACCTGCCAAGAAAGACGATCATCCGATCAGCGGGGCTCATGATGGGATGCCGGTCGTGACGTCACCGGTTATGATTGACATCCGGCCAGGTTCCGCTTATACTTCGCGCAATGTCGTGGGAAGCTCATCGGCCGGAGCGCGGGGCTTTCCGTCCAGGAAGAGACGCGCTTGTTTCGCCCTTATCCGCTCCCGAAAGTCAGGGGGAGGGGGGGAAGGTTTCGCTCCCGGTCTTTTTGCTGAGCGCGCCCGGGCGGGTCCTGCAGCAAACCCAGGCAAGGATGAGTTGCCGTTGAGAAGGATCAGTTGCCGTTGAGAAAGGAGAGAGTCTATGAATAAGGCGTCAGCAGGAAGAATCTTGGCATGTGTCATTCTACTTACCCTTTCCCTGATCGGATCCCCGGTCGTTCAGGCTCAGGAGTTTCCCACAAAACCGATCACCGTCATCAATCCCATGGGTGCGGGCGGGTCCCACGATCTGACGATGCGCGCCGTGGTCAGCGTGGCGACGGACTATCTCGGTCAGCCCATGATTGTCCAGATCAAATCGGGGGGCGGCGGCGCGATCGGCAGCGAGACGGTCGCCAAAGCGGCGCCGGACGGCTATACGCTCCTTGCCGGCGGACCCGGCTGGAACACCACCCTTCCCGCCGTCGAGGGACGATCGAGAGGGCCCGAGGATCTGATGGCGGTCTGCCGGATCAACTACAGCGCGAACAACATCGTCGCCCGCGCCGACGCTCCCTTCAAGAACCTGAAGGAAATGGTCGCCTGGGCCAAGGCCAACCCCGGCAAACTGATCTTCGGCACCAGCGGCACCTGGGGAGCGGCCGACGTGCCCTGGAAAGAGTTGATGAAAAAGACGGGGATCACCTCCAAGGTGGTTCCCTATGACGGAGGCGGACCCGCCCTGGTCGCGATTCTGGGGGGACATATCGATGTGACGGCAAGTTTTGCGGCACAGGCGCTTCCCCAGGTGAAGGCGGGCAAGTTGCGTATACTGGCCGTGCTGGACGACAAGCGCAACCCCGAATTCCCCGACGTGCCCACCGCCAGGGAGCAGGGCATCGATGTGGTGTACCTCATGTGGCGCGGCATCCTGGCGCCCAAGGGGACCCCCCGGCCGGTGATCGACAAGCTCGGCCTGGCGTTCAAGAAGATGGTCGAGGATAAAACCGTTCTCAATATGCTGAAGAGTTTCGGCGATGTGGCCAACTATCTGGGCCCCGATGAATTCGAAAAGCTCTGGCGTGCCGAGTATGAGCAGCACAAGGAGCTGGTCAAGCTCTACAAGAAATAGCGTTCC
>JBFMBA010000104.1:0-4607 GCA_040755475.1 Thermodesulfobacteriota bacterium | reverse complement strand
GTCAGTCCACCGGCCTCCAGGGGGGTCAATTTATCTTTTCCTCTTCGCGCCCGCGGGTTTGAACTTCTCGAAGACGAGCACGATCGGGCTGGCGATAAACACGGTCGAATAGATGCCGGCCACGGTTCCCACCAGGAGAGCGAAGGCGAAGTCGTGGATCACGGACCCTCCAAAAACAAAAAGGACCGACAGGACCATCAGCACCGTCAGGGAGGTGAGTATGGTTCGGCTCAGGGTCTGGTTCACGCTGACGTTGATCACGTCCAGCAGGGGCATCTTGGTGTTCTTCCGGGTGTTCTCCCGGATCCGATCGAAGATCACGATGGTGTCGTTGATCGAAAAACCGATGATCGTCAGAAGCGCGGCCACGATGTTCAGGTCGAATTCCTTGTCGAAGAGCGACAGGAAGGTGATGGTGATCAGCACATCGTGGACCAGCGCGACGATGCCTCCGAGGGCATACCGGAATTCGAACCGCACGCCCACGTAAATGAGGATGCCTATCCATGAGAAAATAATGGCGAGCAGCGCCTTTCGGGTCAGATCCCTTCCCACCTTCGGACCGACCATCTCGATGCGCCGCACCTCATAGGCGTCCTTGCCGAAGGCGGCGGTGAAGGCCTCCTCGATGCGGGACGTCAGCTCCTTGGGGTCGGCTCCGGACTCCACGGTCCGGATGATCACCTCCTGAGGCCCGAACTTCTGGATGATGCTTCCCTCGAAACCGATCGGCCTGAGGGCGCTGCGGATCTTGTCGGCGTCGGGTTCGCCCTGGAACTTGACCTGAATCAGCGATCCGCCGGCGAAATCGATGCCGAAGTTGGGACCCCCGTGCCAGATCAGCGAGGCGATGCCGATGAGGATCACGGCCAGCGAAAGGATGACGGCGGGCTTCATCAGCCGAACAAAATTGAAGTGGGTTTCGGTTTTTATGAGTTGCATTGCTTTTCCTCTCGCCTAGATGCTGATCGCCTGTATCTTCCGGTGCCAGATAAAATAGTCAAATATGATCCGCGTCATGAAAACGGCTGTGAACAGGCTGACCACGATGCCGATGGTAAGCGTGACGGCGAAGCCTTTGACCGGTCCCGTGCCGAAGCCGAAGAGGAACAGCGCAGCCACCAGGGTCGTCACGTTGGAGTCGAAAATCGTCAGAAAGGCCTTCGCGTAGCCGGCTTCGATGGCCGCCCTCGGCGTCTTGCCCAGACGCAGCTCCTCGCGAATCCGCTCGTTGATCAGCACGTTGGCGTCCACCGCCATGCCCATCGTCAGCACGATACCGGCGATGCCGGGGAGCGTCAGGGTCGCCTTGAAGGCCGCCATGATGCCCAGCAGGAGCAGCATGTTCATGGCCAGTGCCAGGTCGGCGATCAGGCCGGTGAGGCGGTAGTAGAGGACCATGAACACCAGAATGAGGATACCGGCGATGATGCTCGCCCAGGTTCCTTTGTCGATCGAATCCTGGCCGAGGGAGGGTCCGACCGTCCGCTCCTCGAGGATGACCACCGGGGCGGGGAGCGCGCCTGCCCGAAGGACGATGGCCAGATCGGTCGCTTCCTCCATGGTGAAAGCGCCGGTAATCTGGGCCTGCCCTCCCGATATCCGCTCCTGGATCACCGGCGCGGAGTGGACCATGCCGTCCAGAATGATCGCCAGGCGCTTCTTGACGTTTTCACCGGTGATCCGGTCGAAGTCCTTCGCCCCCTGGGAGTTGAACTTGATCGACACATGCGGCTCCCCGAAGCGGTCGCCGATCTGGACCTTGGCGCTCTCGAGGGCGTCGCCGGTGAGCAGTGACCTGCTCTTGAGGAGAATCGGCGTCTGGGACCTGCGTCCCGACGTGCGGTCCGTGCGCGTTTCATAGGCGACGATGGAGCCCTCGGGGATGTTCCCCTTGAGCGCCTCATCCAGGCTGTGCTCGTCGTCGACCAGCTTGAACTCGAGAAGGGCCGTCCGGCCGATCAGACTCTTGGCCCGGGCCGTGTCCTTGATGCCGGGGAGCTGGACGATGATCCGGTCGATCCCCTGGGGGATGATTTCGGGCTCGGTGATGCCGAACTGGTCCACGCGGTTCCGGATCGTCTCCAGGCTCTGTTCGACGGCCAGCTTCTTGATGTCGGCGGCGCGCCTGTCCTTGATCCGCAGGGATACCACCGTCCGGCCTTCCACCGTCTCGGATCCGGCGATCTCGAGGTCCGGATAGTCGTTCTTCAGCAGCCTTTCGAAGGCGTCCCGCGCGGCGGTATCGGGCAGGTCGAAGCTCACATCCCGTTCTTTGGTCTTCTCCCGGAACCTGAACCGGATCCGCTTGTCCATGAGGTTTTCCTTCAGATCGCCGACCGTCCGCTCCAGGGTGCTTTCCACGGCCTTGGCGGTTTCCACCTCGAGAACAAGATGCATTCCGCCCTGCAGGTCAAGTCCCAGGGGGATCTTGTCGTTCGGGAGATATTTCTTCCAGAAATCGGGAAGATCGGGCGTCAGGGTCGGCGCCAGGTAGACGAAGGCGGCCAGACAGAGCAGGAGCGTGAGGACGGCCCTGAAGCGGATGCTTTTAAACATGGTTGACCCCTTTCAGTCTGATCACTTGGGCGCCTTCTGAAGGACCGCTCCGATGAAGTTTCTGGCAACCTTGATTTTGACCTTGTCGGCGATCTCGAGGGTGACGATCGTGTCCGTCAGACCCGTAACCTTTCCCTGAATGCCGCCCGAGGTCATGACCAGATCACCGTGCGACAGATTGGCGATCATGCTTTTAATTTCCTTCTGTTTTTTCTGCTGGGGCCTGATCATCAAGAAATAGAAAATGGCAAAGAGCACGCCCATCATGATGATGAAACTGAAATCGCCGCCGCCGGCCGCTCCCCCTCCGCCCCCCTGGGGCGCTCCCAGTGCATATGCCACACTCGTCATAGCTAAACCCTCCTTGATATGATTGGTCGTGAAATCACCTTAACAACCCGGTCTGATGAAACCGTCCCTGAACGCCCGATACCTGTCCTCCCGGATGGCTTCACGGATCCGCTCCATGAGTCGCAGGTAGTATCGGAGGTTGTGAATCGTATTTAATATCATGGCCAGGATCTCCCCGGCCACATACAGGTGACGCAGATAGGCCCGCGAATAGTTTTGACAGGTATAACAATCACATGACCTGTCAAGCGGCGAGCCATCCTCCCGATAACGGGCGTTTTTTATAACAACCTTTTCGCCGTTTGTAAACAACAATCCATTCCGGGCGCTCCGGGTCGGCATGACGCAGTCGAACATGTCGATCCCGTGGTACACGCCCTCGACGAGGTCTTCCGGGGTTCCGACGCCCATCAGGTAACGGGGCCTCGCTTCCGGCAGCAGCGGCGCCGTCGCGGCAAGGGTCTCCAGGAGAAGCGCCTTGGGTTCACCGACGCTGAGCCCGCCGATGGCATAGCCGTCGAAACCGATGGCCGCCATCTCTTCCACGCCCCGACGCCGGAGATCGGGATAGACGCCCCCCTGGATGATGCCGAAGAGGGCCTGTCCGGCGCTTCTGGGGCTGTTCTTGCAGCGCAGGGCCCAGCGGGCCGTCCTTCCGAGCGCGGCTTCGACCTCCCCGCGTCCGGCGGGATAGGCAATGCATTCATCGAGGCACATCATGATATCGCTGCCCAGGGCCACCTGGATCTCCATCGCCGTCTCGGGGCTGAGAAAATGGGGGGACCCGTCGATATGCGACCGGAAAGCCGCCCCCTCCTCGGTGATCTTTCGCAGGGCGCCGAGGCTGTATATCTGAAAGCCGCCGCTGTCGGTCAGGATGGGCCCCTGCCAGTTCATGAACCGGTGCAGTCCGCCGAGGGCCGCGATCAGGCGGTGACCGGGCCGCAGGTAAAGGTGGTATGTGTTGCCGAGGATGATCTGGGCGCCCAGGCCGCGGACCTGCTCCGGGGTCAGCGCCTTCACCGTGCCCAGGGTGCCCACCGGCATGAAGGCCGGCGTGTCGAGTTCGCCGTGCGGCGTGGTGATTTTCCCCAGCCTCGCACCGCAACCGGCGTCTTGGGTGATCCTCGTGAATTCCATGTTCATCGCCTATACAATCAGCATGCAGTCGCCATAACTGTAAAAGCGGAAGCGGTTCTCGACGGCCAGACGGTAGGCCTCCAGCATCAATTCCCTGCCCGCGAATGCGCATGCCAGAAGGAACAGGGATGATTTCGGGAGGTGAAAGTTGGTCAGAAGCGCATCGACGCGCTTGAACCGGTAACCGGGGTAAATATAGAGCCCCGTCGAACCGCACACCGGATGGACCCGCCCGTCTTCATCGGCCACGGTTTCCAGGACCCGTGTCGAAGTCGTTCCCACGGCAACGACCCGCCGGGCTCCGTTGATTTTCAGCGCCGATTCCTCGCCGAGGCAGAAGCGCTCCTCTTCCATGACGTGGTCTTCCGCACGGTCCGTCTCAATGGGCAGGAACGTGCCGTATCCCACGTGGAGCGTCAGGGGGGCAATGGAAACGCCCCTGGCGGTCAGGCGTTCAAGCGCTTCGGTTGTGAAATGGAGGCCCGCCGTCGGCGCCGCAACCGAACCCCTCACCCGGGCATAAACGGTCTGGTATCGTTCCAGGTCGATCCGGGACC
>JBFMBA010000103.1:0-2749 GCA_040755475.1 Thermodesulfobacteriota bacterium | reverse complement strand
GTCGCCCCGGGCGCTGTCCAGACCGGCCTGCGTGATGAGGTTGCGGCCGATCAGGTCATCGTAGCGGGACACCCGCTTGCGGGTGTAGCGCCCCTGATTGAAGAAGGCGACTCCGAGGACATCGGCGATTTCCCGGAGGAAGCCCGCTTCATCCCCGGTGAAGGCGCCGGCACCGCCTTTCTTGTTCAGGATCTGGACGACCCCCATGAGCATGCCGTTGTGAAATATGGGGGCGGCCAGGATCTGCCTCGTCCGGAACCCGGACTGCCTGTCCCAACGCTGGTCAAAGGCCAGCCTCTCATCGATGGCCCGCAGCTCGGCGGCATCGTAAGCGTCGGCAATGTTGACCGTCCTGCCGGCACTGGCCACATATCCGGCGATGCTCCGGTTGTTGATGGGAACGCGGATCTCCTTGACCCGGGCGCCGACGAGGAGCAGGGAGTAGATCTCGCTTCGCGCCCGGTCAACCACGTAAATGGTGATGGAATGGGCGCTGAAGAGATTCAGGATCCCGTCCTTCAGGTCGATCAGGATCTGTCTGAGGTTCTGCGCGCCGTGGATCCGGTTGGTGATATCGACCAGGGCCTTGCGGAGCTGGAGTTTCTCCTCGAGTTCCGCGACCTGCATGCTCCTGACCTCATCCATGATGACCTGCTCCGGCGATGCATGAATGCAAGGGGTGGTGCACGACGACGGTGGCGCCGATCCGGGGCCTCCCGGTCCGAGGGTAAGGCAGAACGAAGAAAAAATCAACAGAAAGGGGCAGACGCAACCGTGACGCCCGGGCCCATGATGGGTAAAGCGCCGGGCCCGTCCGGATCGGTCAGGCCGTCTCGTCGGTGACGATCTTTGAAAAATCCGCCACGTCGTGAAAGAGGGTGGAAATCTCCCAAAGCAGGGAGAGGCGGTTGAACCGGACGCCCTCCTCCTCGGCCATGACCAGTACCGCTTCGAAGAAGGCGTCCACGGGCTTGCGGAGCCTGGCCATTTCCACGAGTGCGGAGGCGTAGTCGCCGCCGGCGACATGGGCAAGGACACCGGTCCGGATCTCCTGGAGCGCCGCGTGAAGACCGCGTTCTTCCGCATGGGTGAAGGCATCGGGATTGACGGCTCCGTCCCGGAACCCACCGATGATGTTGACCACACGCTTGAAGGCGGCGGCCAGCGGCCTGAAATCCGGATGGGATTTGAAGGCCTCCATGGCCCGGATCTTCTCTTCGATCTGGACCAGGTTCTCGATGCCCCTGGCCAGAACGGCGTCGACCACGTCATAGTGGCGGCCCTGGGCGATCAGCTGGTTTTCCAGCCGGCCCCGGAAAAAGGCCAGTACCGCCTCTTTCGTTTCGCCCGGGGAGCGCTTCAGGAGCGGTCCCAGGATCGCGAGGCTCTCGTCGACCAGGCCGCCCAGCGCCAACGGATAGGACTTCCTGAGGATGATGTTGATGATGCCCAGGGCCTGACGGCGCAGGGCATAGGGGTCCGCCGTTCCCGTGGGGATCAGGCCGACGCCGAAAAAGCCGCAGATCGTGTCGAGCTTGTCGGCGATGCTGACGATGGCCCCTTCGTCTGTTTCGGGAAGACCGCCGCCCGCACCCGTAGGAAGGTAATGTTCGTAGACGGCACGGGCCACAACCGGGTCTTCACCGTCCAGAAGCGCGTACTCCCGTCCCATGATCCCCTGGAGTTCCGCAAATTCGCAGACCATCTGGGTGTCCAGATCGGCTTTTGCCAGAAGCGCGGCACGCTCGACGCGCTCCCTGGCGGCGGGGCGGATACGGTCGGCGATCCACCCCCAGCTGCCGGAAGCGCATCACCTTCTCGTAGGAGGTGCCGAGCAGGCTGTGAAAGACCACCTTCTTCAGATCCGGAACGCGCGTCTCGAGGGGGACCTTCCGGTCGGCTTCGAAGAAGAACCGGGCGTCGGCCAGGCGGGCGCGGAGTACCTTTTCGTTTCCCCTTCTGACGACGGCGGGATCCCGGGCAAGGGTGTTGCTGACGGCCAGAAAGTGGGGCAGAAGGACCCCCTGGGCGTCGAGGACGGGAAAGTATTTCTGGTGGGAAATCATCGTCGTGACGAGGACTTCCTTGGGAAGTTTCAGGTAGTCCGGATCGAAGCTCCCGCAGATGATGGAAGGGTATTCGGTGAGGAAAGCGACCGTCTCGAGCAGCACCTCGTCCTGCAGGACGGTGCCCCCCAGACCGGCGGCCGCCTGGGCGGTTTCTGCCCGGATGATCCGTTTGCGCTCCTCGGGATCGACGATGACAAAATGCCGTCTTGTCGCCTCGAGGTAGCCGGCCAGGCCGTCCACGGGAAAGGAGGCGGGGTTCATGAAGCGGTGACCGCGGCTCAGGTTACCGCTTTCGATATTGCCGATCCGCAGCGGAATCACCCGGCCGTCGTACAGGGCCAGCACCCAGTGGATGGGACGGGTGAAACGGATGTCCAGATCCGACCAGCGCATCGATTTTCGAAAGGGGATGGCGGTGATCAGCTTCGCCAGAATCGACGGGAGGAGGGTTTCGGTCGCCTCGCCGACGATGGTCCTGCGGGCGCAGACATACTCGCCCTTGTCCGTGGACGCCCTCTCCAGGGCCGAGACGGGGATACCCTGCCCCCTGGCGAATCCCAGGGCGGCGGGGGTCGGATTTCCCGTCGCGTCGAAGGCCGCCCTGAGCGCCGGCCCAAGTTTCTCGACGACCTGGTCCTCCTGTTTTTCCGCGACCGACGCGATGCTGAGCAGGAGCCTGC
>JBFMBA010000102.1:0-2079 GCA_040755475.1 Thermodesulfobacteriota bacterium | reverse complement strand
AAATCCGCAGCTTCGGGCATTGTTGCAGGAATCATGGAAGGTGACCGGTTCCTTGTTCTTTTGCCTGTCCACCTTGATCCTGCCCTCTTTGATATAACGGAGCATGGTCATCACCGAGCTTTCCATCACGAAGGGGACATCTCTTCCCGACCAGTTCGGCCCCTCGCAGCGGGTCGAGCGGTACCCGTGCCCGCACTCCGATAACACCAGCTTCTTGCCCCCCAGTTCCGTCACCTTGTCATAGACCCGCTGGGCGACCACCCCGCCCAGTTCATCGTCCCCGGAAAAGAGGCCGAAATTGGTCATGTCCCATCCCTCGCTGGGCATGGTCCAGTTCTCGCCGGCGGCGTAGAATATGCGGGCCGCATCGGTTATCGTCCGGGGATCGTATTTAACCTCCCGGGGGTTGATGGCATAAACGATCTCCGCATCCATCTTGTCGATGGGGATCCGGGCCGCCGGGTCCTTGAATTCGTTTTCCAGCTCGTCGGACAGCCATTCGAGGGTTTCGAGGTAGTCCTGCGGCAGCACGCCCATCTGGTTGCCCACCTCCCACTGGTCCTTGCTGACGACGGCCACCCCTTCCGGCATGATGCCGACGGAAACCAAAAGACCCCGCGTCATCCGGTTCACCGTAGCAAAATCGACACCCATGGGGCAGTTGAGCGAGCATCTCCTGCAATTCGTGCATTTTCCGAAAACGATGTCTTTGAGCCTTTCCAGGTCTTCATCGGTGCGGACATCCTCGGCATGAACCCACCAGGGGAAAACCCTGCCCGTCCAGTCGATATTGCGTTTGAAGATCTTGCGGATCTGATCCGCCTTGTGCGCCGGGGCATAGGTCGGGTCATCCGGGTTGGCCAGGACGTAATGGCAGGATTCGGTGCACATGCCGCAGTGAACGCAGCCCGCCAGGGAGCCTACCATCTGGCGATTGAGCTTCTTGCGCAGCCTGTCGACGAATATCCGGGCTTTATGGGATCTTTCCTGTACAGCCATGTATTGCTCCTGTGCGGTCTCACCCCTTCGCGGCGACATCTTTCGGTTGGGAAATCCGCTTGATCGGGTAGACGCCCCGGTGACCCATGGTTCTGCCGAAATAGAAGCGGGTAAAGGGATAATAGAGATAGTGGGATATTTTGCTGAAGGGGACATAGATCAAAAAGAAGGCTGTCATGATGAAATAGGTCATCAGCGGGCCTTCTCCCAGATCCGGGCGGTTCGGGGCTGCGAAGATGGAAGCAAAACACCAGACCGTGAGCAGACCCAGGGAAAAATAGTCGTCCGGTGTGCTGATCAGGCGGATCGTCGGGTTGCTGATGCGACGGTACAGCCGGTAGCAGCCGATGGCGCAGGCCGTGGCGAACAGAAGCTGGAGCAGGCGGACCACGATCTGTGATGTGATCAGGCCGGGCGCGTAGGGGATGACGAAGGACATGGCGATATTGGCGATGACGGCCAGATGGAAGATGACGAACTGGATGTAGAAAAAGGGCATGAGCCTGGTGCTCTCCATGGACCGGGGCATGGCGACGTTGGCCCAGGAGTAGACGATCCCCTTGAAGATAGATGTGTCCGGGCCGCCCGATTTGGCCTGCCGGTCCCGGGCTGCCCTGAAGGAGAGCAGCCACCGGATGCGCAGGATGTAGACGATGGCCATAAAACCCAAAGCCATCAATTGTAATTCATCTGAAACAAAACGGAGGGTGTCGCTCATCCTATCCTCTCATCTTCTGGAGACAGTCCTGGAAAACCTTGAACTCACGCGCATCCCGCAGACAGAATACAACCTCCTTCAGTTCGGCCGCCTGCTGGAGGAACTCCCTGGCCGCACCCAGGGTGACGCGGGCACAGACGTCCAGCGGAATCCCATAGAATCCCGCCCCCATAGCCGGAAAGGCGATTTTGGGAAGCGGAAGCTCATCCGCTTTCTGAAGCGCATGGAGCATGGTCTTCCTGAGTTTTTCCTCGCTGTCCTCTTCCTGGAACTGAGGTCCGACGGCGTGCAGGATGAACCGGGCCTCAAGGTTTCCCCCACCGGTGACGACCACATCGGTCACTCGGGCGCTTCCGGCCTTC
>JBFMBA010000101.1:0-7964 GCA_040755475.1 Thermodesulfobacteriota bacterium | reverse complement strand
CTTGATGTAAATCAGGTTCTTTCGCCAGCCCGGATGCACCGTGTAGTGCTTGACAGTGGTGATTTTCATGCGGTCGTCTCCTTTTCATGTTTGAAATATGCGGAATCTTGGAACAACAAGATCCCTCTTCGGGCCGGAACGGGAGCGCATCCCGCCCCGGCCCGATTCATATAGCGGGAACAATGGAAAATAGGGAGCTGTCCCTATTTTCCACGAAGGCGCCTCGCCGCGGGGTTCAGGGCGACCCGATGCATCTCCCTGCGGGTATCCGGGACGCGCTCTTCCTCTGTTGCCGAACAGCCCCCGTATCCCGCCGGCCTTATCCGCTCAACAGGCCGGTCAGGCCCCTGATGGACGGCAGTTTGTCCAGCCCTCTGACGGCGTCCAGCACCCGGCCGGCGCGACGATCGTCCAGCGTGCCGGCGGATTCGGCCATGAACTTGTCTTCGATCTCCCGGAAGGAGACCGGGTTGTCCGGCATCCCCCGCGGGGAATCGATTCTGCAGGTCAACTCCCGGCCATCCGGCCTGCGGATCCGCATGATGCACGCCCGCAGGCGGGGAAAGGCGGACTGGATCTCCGGATCCTCCCTCAGGGCGACCCTGTCGGCCAGGTCCAGCAGGACGGGGTCCGACAGGTCGGCACTGAGTAGTGTTTTCCGATCCGCGCTTCCCTTCCACATGATCAGTGCCACCAGGAAGGGAATGGAAAAGCGCGCCTCCTGGAGGGAGCGGGGCCGGCGGTTTTCGAGCACGGCGGCGGCCCGGTAGGTCCGCACGTCAATAGAGGCGATCTGTCTCTCCGGATCCTCGAATTCCCTGCGCAGGTGCAGGGCGGCGTCGATAGCCGGAAAAGCGTGGCCGCAGGCGGAGTGCAGCTTGTGGTAGGCGTTGCCGATCTCGTAGGCCCCTTCGAGGGGCGCATGCAGCGGCGCCGCGTTATAGGAATCGGCATAGGCATGGAAAAACCCTTCCGCGGCCTCCAGGACCGCGCGGGGTCCCGTCATCCCGGCCCGGGCCATCAGCGCGGCAAGCAGCCCGTCGAGGGCAGCCCGCCCCGGATGCAGATGCTTGACCGTCGCGCCGTCTTCGAGAAAGGCAAACAGCCCCGCCCCCATCGACCCGGCAATGCCGATGGCCTGGACCATCTGCTCCGCGTCCAGATTCAGGGCCGCCCCGGCTGCCGCGCAGGCGCCGAAGGGTCCGACCGTGCCCGTGGAGTGAAATCCCCGGGAACGGTGGCCCTGCTCGATGCACCGGCAGATCCGGGCAGCCGCCTCATAGCCGCAGACCACCGCCCGGATGAACGCACTCCCGCTCAAGCCCTGTTCTTCGGCAACGGCGAGCGCGGCGGGAATCACCACCGCGCCGGGGTGCAGGCCGGATACGTAGCGGTGCGAATCGTCCAGCTCCTCTGCGTGGGCGATCAGTCCATTGTAAAGCGCGGCGCTCAGGAGAGTCCCTTTTTCCCCGCGTCCGATGAGGGTCGACCGGCCCCGCCCCATCCTCATTGCCGCCTCGAGGCCGATGTCCGCGGATTTTGAACCCGAGGCGCTCAGGCAGGCGGCAAGGAAGTCCAGGCAGCAGGTCCTGGCCTTGTCGATCACCGGTTCGGGAAGCTCCTCGCGACGGATCCGTTCCAGGATCCGGACCAAGTGCATGCTCAGCGTCGGTGTCGGATATCCGGCTCCGGTCATAGCTCCCCGTTCATTGCAGGGGCATCGGGTCGCCCCCTCTGTGTGTGTTTACCCATGGTTGTTTTCGATCTCCTCGACCAGGCGGCTTCTGGAACATTCAAGGTGACGCCGCAGCGTATCCTGGGCAAGGTCGGGATCTCTCGCGGCGATCGCATCGCGGATGGCGTCGTGCTCCTCGATGCGGGCTTTGCGGATGCGATTTTCTCCCGCAATGACGCTTTTCATGGACTGCCAGAGGGGCTGGATCAGGGCGCGGGTCAGGACCTGGATGGTTTCGACCACAATCGAATTGTGGGTGCTCTGGGCGATGCGCAGGTGAAAGTCGTGATCGGCCTGGGAGTAAGCCTGCAGATCGTTCGCCCGGATAGCCGATGCCACTCGGCCCACCATCTGTCCGATCTCCCGGATATCCTCGTCCGTGGCGGTCTGGCAGGCGAGAAACGCCACCCCCGGCTCGAAGGCGATCCGGGCGTCGATCGCCGCAAAGGGGTCGTCGCTGTTGGCGAAGACGGCCTCCAGCCTGGCGCGCAGATCCTCCGTCTCGCTCAGGCTGATGATGAAATTCCCCTGGCTGTGGCGGGCCTCCAGGATGCCGATGATCTGGAGCGCGGCGACCGCTTCGCGCAGCGTGTTCCGGCTCACGCCCATTTCCCTGGCGATGGTCCTCTCCGGGGGAAGCCGGTCGCCCACCTTGAACTGCTTCATCTTGATCTCTTCGAGAAGCATTTCCGCCGCGAGCTGGCTTTTCTTTTTCGACTCGATCCTCTGAAACGTCATTTCTGTCAGTCCCGGTCGATGTCGATGCCGGCCATCGCCAGATCCCCGTCCGTGATCTCGGGCATGATCGGGTTCACCCCGTCGTACTCCTTCGTACCGACAAAGGTCCGTCCGCATCCGGGACATCCCGTGTCGATGCCGTATTGCATGGTCAGTTCCCGGAGCTTTCTGTAAATATAGGCCAGGTACCCTTCGCCGGGCGTGGGGTGCTTTTCCAGGTGCGTTCCGGGGATCGGCCGGAAAACGCCCATCCGCGGCACCACCCCCAGCTTGCATAGCGCCTCGATCCCCTGGACGGTGGTTTCCCTCGACTCCAGACCGGTGACCAGTATCGAATAGGCCTTGTTCGGGCCCCCGTATTTGGCGGCATGGGCGAGCATCCGGAAGAAATGCTCATGCGGGACGCCCCTGTCCACCTCGTCGAGCTTGCCCGGGCAGATGTACCGATACCGTTCGGCGTCGTAGACCTCGATATCGTATCCGATCTGGTCGGCGCCCGCGTCGTAGAGGATGTTGACATACTTTTCGTCTTCGGGCGGGCAGATGGAGAGCCGTACCCACACGTCGTGCCGCCGCTTGATGGCGGCGACGAGCTCGGCGTACTCCTCGTGACCCCGCCCCGGCGGGGCCATGGTGCCGGCGTTGATGCCGATATGCTTCACATCGCCGCCTTCGACGGCCGCCGCCACGACCTCGAGGATGTCCTCGTTGCTCTTGCGGTAGAGCTCATCCCGTTTCATGCTCAGCCCGATGCCGCAGAACTTGCACTGTTTTTCCTTGTAGTTGACCAGCTCGTCGTCCCGGTAATACCCCCAGAACCAGCAGCGGTTGTCGATGGCGATGGCGAGAAAGTCGCCGGTCACCACGGCGATCTTTTCCATGGGATGCCCGCTGGTGGTCTGCTTCCCGTAAAAGCTGGGCCTGGGGAAGGGTCTCACCCGCTGGACGATCCGGCCGTCTTTCTTGATCACGCCCCGGCCGTCTTCATCGACGGTCAACAGAAACGGGGAATTCTTGTAGTGATAGGGGAAGCGCTCCCCCTCGATGGCCGGACTGACATAGATACCCTTCTCGAGCATCAGATCGATGCCGGTGCTGGTCGGTCCGGTGCGTGTCCACAGGGGTTCTTTCAAAGCGCTGCCGAGCTGTTCGGTGAATGCGGGATCCACTTTGATTCCGCGGCTCAGAAGCTCCAGTCTGAGGAGTGCGGGATTGTATTTCTGTTCCAAGTGCGGCTACCTCCTTCGCTGGTGCGTACTATTTCTTCTTATCCTTTGCCAGTCCTGCCTTATCGATGATCCCTTTGAACAGCAGATCCTGCTTTCCGAGGAACTCCCTGGTCTGTTCCGTGGTCAAATAGATCTTGGCGGAAGCCTGGGAGTCGACGAATTTGGCGTATTCAGTGCTGTCCACCGCCGTTTTGAACGCATCGTGGAGAATCTTGATCCGGTCCGCCGGGGTTCCCTTCGGGGCCATCAGCACGCGGTTCGTAGCAATGACCAGGTCATAACCCTGTTCGCGGCACGTGGGGATGGCGGGCTCGTTCGGCAGGCGCTGCTCGCTCATGACGCCGAGCATGCGTACCTGACCCGCGACCCGCATTGCCTTGGTCTCCAGCGGGGTCGCAATCGCCGCGTCCACATGGCCGCCGGCCAAGGCAGTCACCCCGGGCCCCGCCGCCCCTTTGAAGGAGATGATGTTGAACTGAACCCCTGTCGCCTGTTCGATCAGGTGAAGCTGGAGGCGGGTGACCGACCCGGGATTGGATGCCGCCACCGCCACCTTGCCGGGATTCTTCTTGGCGTGCTCGAGGAACTCCTTGAGATTCTTCCAGGGGGCGTCTGTCTTCACACTGATTCCGCCCGGATCGAAATTCAGGGCGATGAAGGGTTCGAAGGCCTCGTAGCCGAAATCAAGCGTGCCGATGAACTTGTGGATGTTGATGGATGAGGTGGCGAGGGCGAGTGTGTAGCCGTCCGGTTTCGCCTGGCGGAGTGCGGTGAACGATACGGCGCCGGAGCCCCCCTCCTTCTGGACGATGACGATCTGCTGTTTGAGCGCCTTCTCGGCCACGGGCGCCAGGACGCTCAGGACCAGGCTGGTTCCCCCGCCGGCCGCGTACCCGCTGTAGATCGTGATCGGCTTTGTGGGGAATTTATCCTGCGCGGTTCCGGTTCCCGCCGTCGCGGCCATTGAAAACAACATCGCGACAGCCGGAATGATCCATCCCATGTGCCGCCCGGCAGCTTTTGCTTTTCTTGACATAACACACCTCCTTGGTGAATGGTCAGTTTCCCTCCGGTCGGACCCGCGCCGACCCCTTTTCCGTTCTTTCCAGCGCCTCCCCGTGTGGTTTATTGGGTCCGGCGCTACAGTTTGTCGAGCGAACCCCTGTCGGAGAGTATCCCCTCGTGCAAACGCGACTTCCAGATCGGATAGAGCAGGATGACGATGGTCAGGATCAGACTGACCAGGCAGATCGGCCGGGTCAGGAAGATCATCAGACTGCCCTGCGAGAGCTGCAGGCTCGAGCGGAAATTGGTCTCCACGAGGGGTCCGAGGACATATCCCAGGATGATCGGCGGCGTGGGTATGCCGAACTCGCCGATGATGTAGGCAAACACCCCGAAAAAAATGGCCAGGCCGATATCCCATGGGTTTCCGTTGGAGGCATAGGCCCCCACCAGACAGAAGACGGCGATCAGCGGCGTGACGATGGCGGGGGGCGCCTTGAGGACCAGCGGCGCGAACCGTGCCGAGAGGAAGCCGAAGAGCGCAAAGCCGAAGGAGGCGACGATCAGCCCGATGAAGATCACATACACGAGGCCGAGGTGATCCCTGAACAGCAGCGGTCCGGGATAGATGTCGTGGACCATGAAGGCCCCGATCAGGATGGCGGTGATCGTGCTCCCCGGGATGCCGAGGGTGAGCAGCGGGATCAACGCCCCGCCGACGCTGGCGTTGTTCGCCGACTCGGGGGCGGCGATCCCCTCGATGACGCCCGTCCCGAAACGCTCGGGATTCCTGTCCGTTCCGGCGGCGACGTTGTAGGAAATGATGGAGGCGATCGTGGCGCCGGCGCCGGGAAGGGCGCCGATGACCGTCCCGATGATCGAACCGCGCAGGATTGCCGGCATACAGGTCTTCAAATCCTTGCGCGACGGAAACACCTTGCGGATCTGCTGCACCCGCAGCTGGAGCTGCTCCAGTGGACCGAGAATCTGCCGCAGCAGCTCGGCAAGACCGAACAGGCCGATGATGAGCGGGCCGAAGGGGAGTCCCGACTGCAGATTCACCTGGCCGAAGGTAAAGCGCTGGACACTGAAGACAGGATCCATCCCCACCTCTCCGAAAAGGAGTCCGATCATGCAGGCGATAAACCCCGTGGTCAGGTCCCTGGTGGCCACGGCGGCGATGGAACTCAGGCCGAAGACGCAGAGCATGAAGTACTCAGGCGGCCCGAACTTCAGAGCGAATTTCGCCAGCGTCGGGGCGATGACGATCAGCACCAGGATACCGAAGAGGCTGCCGAGCAGGGATGCGGTTGTGGCAATGCCGATCGCCCGGCCCGCCTCGCCCTTCTGGGCCATCGGATATCCGTCCAGGGTCGTCATGACCGCCGGCGGATCGCCGGGGAGGTTCATCAGGATGGCGGCGATCGATCCCCCGAAAATGCCCCCCGGGTAGATCCCCAGCAGGAGCATCAGCCCCTCGGCGGCGGACATGGAAAAGGTGAGGGGGAGAAGGATGGCGATGGCCATGCTCCCCGTAATGCCGGGGAGGGCGCCGATCACCACCCCGATGAAATTCCCCAGCAGGATGATCAGGATCATATGGGGTTGAAAAACCTGTAAAGAGGCGCTCCATATCACATCCATGAATCAGGCTCCTCCGGGTTTATTCGCCCAGCAGCAGGGAGAAGATCTCTCCCTTCGGAAAAGGGACAAACATCAGCGTGTGGAAGACGACATAGATGGCACCCACGGTTGCACAGGCGATGATGAGCGCCCGCAGGGTCCTGGCACCCTTCATCCAGAGGATAAAGACCAGCGTGTACAGGGTCGTGGTAAGAAGGAACCCCAGGAACTCAAGCACGAGCGCGTACAGGGCCGTTCCCGCGACAAGGCCCAGGGCAATAGCGGCGTTCGGGTGGTGAAAATCGAAGGTGAATTGCCAGTCGCGCCCCTTGCGCAGGCCCCGCACGATCATGACGCAAGCAAGGAGAATGATCCCCACTGCGAGTATCGTCGGGAAAAGCGCCGGGCTGATTCCGCGGAACCGCGCCGCGGCGGCGGCGAATTCGCGGGCTTCCCAGATCACCCAAAGACTGAACACGATCAGGGCGATGCCGGCGACGATGTCCTTGTTCAAAAGCCGCTTGAAGCGCATGCCTGTCCTCCCCGGATCTCCCTACGACAGCGACAACCGGATCCTGCCCGGATATAGTGCCCAATGGTTGGACCAACATACCTTCACCCGTTGCCCGATGTCAAGAAAAATAAGCGTCCCTTTCAGGAGGTCTGAAGCGCCTGATGAATCATGAAAAAATGGCTCCATTTTGACCTAAGTCAAGGGCTTCCGCTTTCTGATCGTTTAGAATGCGAGCCGACGACAGCGGTAACGGGTTCCCGGGCCGAAACATAGCCGCCGCCCCCCCCGGGCGGATTTCTGATCGGCCCCTTGCCGGGCAGCCCCGGCTCGGCCGGGCGCGGAGTGTCATCGGGCCCCGTCACTCTCTGTAATCTTGAATGCCCTGTAGAGGAGCGGAGACGATGAACTGGTCTGAAGAAGCACAGCGGGCGGTTGCCGAAGTTCCCTTCTTCGTGCGTAAGCGGGTGAAACAGCGCGTGGAAGAAGAGGCCCTGCGCGGCGCGGCCGAGGAAGTCCGGCTCGAACACGTCGACGCCTGCCGGAAGCGGTTCTTGAACCGCATGGAAGAGGAGGTCAAGGGCTATCAGGTCGAAACCTGCTTCGGGCAGAGCGGCTGCCCGAACCGGGCGGTGAGCTGGGATGATCTGCCCCGGCAGATGGAAGCGCGCCTCGGCCAAAGGGATCTCAAATCGTTCCTGAAGGAGCGGGTGCAGGGTCCGTTGAAGCTCCACCACGAGTTCCGGGTGTCCATTGCTGACTGTCCCAATGCCTGCTCGCGCCCGCAGATTGCGGATCTGGGCCTGATCGGGGCCCGGCGGCCCGAGGTATCCGATGCCCCCTGCAACCAGTGCGGCGCCTGTGTCGAGGTGTGCCGCGAGGGAGCCATTGCGCTTCGCGGCGGGGGTGTCACGGTGGATTTTTCCAAATGTCTCTATTGCGGCCAGTGCCTGAACGTCTGCCCCACGGGAACCCTCCGGGAGGCTGCCAGGGGCTACCGGGTTCAGGCGGGGGGAAAGCTGGGCCGTCATCCCCGGCTGGCCCGCGAATTGCCGGGCATCCATGGTCGGGAAGAGGTGATGCGCATCCTGGATCGGTGCCTGGACCATTATCAGCGGCACTG
>JBFMBA010000100.1:0-11214 GCA_040755475.1 Thermodesulfobacteriota bacterium | reverse complement strand
AAGATGATTTCCATTTCCTTGTTCATGTCGTCTTTCGCTCCTTCTTTTCTTCCATGTATGTCATCAACTGGTCGACGCAGGCATCGACGAAGGGGCCGTCGTTGATATGGGCGTCGATCTCCCTGACAGGAATGTCCGCCCTGATCTCCCTTTTGAGGGCCTTGATCAGGATCCGGTTACCCGCGGCATCGTGGAGGACCCCGCCCGGCGCGCCGTAAACGGACCATCCGCGGAGCGGAACCAGAACCGCCACGGGTCCTGCGGCAGCGCTCAACCGCGCGGCCATCTCTCCTCCGATGCGTGCCATTTCGCCGCGCGTGACCTTCACATTGGCGTTGTAGGGGTTGTGCATGTGGATCCTTCTTCGCCTCAACCGCGGCGGGATCGACTCCCGGGGGCCGAAACAGAGATACTCCAGCCCGCCCGTGGAGACCACCTGGGGGATCCCCTTTTCCCCCGCGGCGGTCAGTCTGCCCGGATTCACGGGCTGATACGCGCCGGCGCCGAGGACCTCCTCGGCCAGTTCATGGGGGGTCAGATCGAGAACCCCGTGAATCAGCCCTTCGGCGATGAGGTCCTCCATGGCCGAGCCCCCGGCGCCCGAGGCGTGGAAGGCGACCGCCGCAAACCCCTTTGCCTTGAGCAACCCGACCGCCCGGGCGGCCCCCGGCTCCGTGTTCCCCAGGGCGGTGACGGCCACGGTTTTCCGTCCCTTCTCGGGGGTGACTCGTCTTCCGTGCCTGGCCATTCCCACGACGGCCGCCACGGCGTTGGCCAGGATCGGTCCCGTGACCGGATTGGCGCCTCCGAGAAAGTCGCCCACCGAAAAGACCATGCCGATATCCCTGTCGCCCACGTAGGGGCGTATATTGCCGGAGGCGATCGTCGAAACGATGGACTTGGGGAATCCGAAGGGAAGAACCCGCATGGCCATGGCGGAGATGGCCGTTCCCTGGTTTCCCCCCAGACCGAGAACGCCGTGGATCCCGTTATCGGAGCAGAGCCGGGAGAGGAGGCCTCCCGCCCCCCGGCCCATCACCTCCATGATCCGGTCCCTTTTTCCCGTCCGAATCAGGGCGGACAGTTCCCATCCGCCCCGGCGTGCCACCTCTGCGCTCGTGATATCCGGCCGGAGGGCGGGCGGCCCCAGGGGGCCGACATCGATCACCGTGGCATCACAGCCCAGGGCGTCGAGGAGCTCCTTGATGGCGGCCACCTCGGCGCCCTTCGTATCGAGCGTCGCCAGGATGGCGATATTCTTTTTGCGAGACCTTTGAAAATCGCGATCCCTCCGCGCGCTGGATATTTTTCGACCCTGCACCTCCTCGCTTCGCTGCAAAGACGAAACTCGCGCTCCGCGCTCAGACACTCGTCTTTGCGGGCGCTGCGCTGCGGGGGCAGGGGACCCCGAAAAATCTTCCATGCGCGCTTCCGGGATCCGATTGTCAAGGGTCTTTTTGCGGGTCATCTTCAAACGCCCTTTGGGGAGGCCTTCCCTCGACCCCGTTACCCTCTCCAGAAGCGGCCGGGCCATTCCCTCTTGTCCATGGGTACCTTGAAATCGAACTTCTTCACCTCTTCCAGGAAGGCGGCCAGATGGTTCCCTATCCGCTCGAAGACCGCATGGCCCTGCTCGATACTGGACCGCAGCGGGTTTCCGATCGTGGCGGTGTCCGAGTATTCGTGGTGGAGCATCGGGACGAAGATGTTCTCGGAGCCCTGGAACTTGACCGTGTTGGTTCCGTCCGTCTTGCTGAAGGCGGGGCCCATCCACTTGGGGGCGTGGGCGCGGTCCTGCTTGGCCCGATCCATCTTGACCGCCCCGTCGTATAGACCCCGGTCCGTGAGGTAGGCCATCGTCGTGGAGGTCTCCAGTTCGCCCGCGTGCCAGCCCGGGGTTTCCTCGGGGGGGCCCGTCATCAGATCGGCGACGACCGCGCAGTCGCGCTCCGTCGGGGTCTTGTAGTAGGCGCAGAAGCAGCCCGTCTCGGCCCGCAGGGTGCGCAGCGCGTCGCCCTGGGAACCCATGTTGGTCCCGTGGTGGGAGACGAAAACGAGCTTGTTGAAGCCGGAGAAGATCAGGCTGCGGCCGATGGAGTAGAGAACCTGGCGGAAAATTTCCGGCGGGAAGGTCACGGTGCCCGTTCCCCAGCCGGGTTCGCCCATGTGGTGGGAGGAATTTCCGAAGGGGAGGAGCGGCGTGTAGAGGACCTTCGCCTTTTGGGCCGCGTACTCGACGCTGCCCATGGTGGTGTAGGAATCGACGCCCAGGGGCACATGGTGGCCGTGCTTTTCCATGCTGCCGACGGGGATCATGATCGTGTCGTTGCCGGCCTTGATGGAGGCGGCGACGTCCGTCCAGGGAATTTCGTTGAGATCATAGTGTTCTGTCATGGTCTTTCTCCTTGTGTTTTCGGGATAGATGGCTTGTTTTCGAGGCTGAATGGTAAACCTTTTCCACGAGTCTAATTTTTTACGTTCGCTTTGTCAATACTTTTTTCTACGCCTTGGCGGTGGATCCCCTGATCCGGAGCGCGGTCTCGAACAGTCTTGATTTTTCAAACGACTCCTTGGAAATCAGATTGAGCAGCATCTCCATGGCGGCCGCTCCCAGGTCGTGCATCGGGATCTCCACGGTGGTCAGGGAGGGGTTGAAGTAGGAGCTCAGGGGGATGTTGTCGAAACCCACGACCGCCAGGTCCCCAGGAACCGTCAGCCCCAGTTCCTTCGCCGCCTTGATGGCGCCGAAGGCCATCTGGTCGTTGGCGGCGATGATCGCCGTGGGCCTGCACCGGGCCTTCAGAAGCCGCGTACCCAGAAGATATCCGCTTTCCGGATTCCAGGTCCCTTTCTTGACGAGGCGGGGCGAATAGGTCAGGCCGCCTCCGGTCACGGCCTCCCTGAATCCCGTCAGGCGGTCCAGGGCCGTCGTCGACCCGTCCGGTCCGCCGATGAAACCGATCCGCCGGTGACCGATTTCGATCAGATGCTCGACGGCCTGGGTCATTCCTCCGACGTTGTCGACCATGACCGCGGGAAAGTCGACGTCATGACGGCCGATCACCACAACCTTCTCCCTCAGCTCCTTCAGGACGGACAGGGTTTCCTGACCGTTGATGATGCCGCCGCTGAAGATGATTCCGTCGGCCGCTTTTTCCCTGAGCAGATAGATATAGCGTATGATCCCCTCCTGCCTGTTGTCGGTGTTGTGGAGCGTGACCGCGTATCCCTCACGGTCGGCCACATCCTGTATGCCCCTGACGATCTCGGCGTAGTAGGGGTTGGAAATATCGGGAATGATGATCCCGATCGTCATGGTTTTTTTCATGAGAAGCCCCTTGGCCAGGGCATTGGGGCGATAGTCCAGCTCGCTGATCGCCGCCAGCACCCGTTCCCTCGTTTCCCGGTTGACCTTGTGGAGACTCTTGTTGACCACGCGGGACACGGTGGCGATGGAGACGCGGGCCTTGAGGGCAACATCCAGTATGTTGGACATGCAATCCCTCCGAAAGCATATGGTAAACCTTTTCCAGAAAGGATAGGCTATTTCAGGGCGGTTGTCAACCTCATGAGCAGGCGATCATGAGCAGACGGAACACCTCATGAACAGGCGGCGGGTTGTATTGCATGAGATGACACTCACCGCGGTTGTCCGCGTGGATTGCCCTCGTCGGTCATCGTTATGGGAAACATCCCGGGGATGGTCCGTGACGGGATCCTCATCGAGGCGCCCGTCGCAGACCCGAACAGCCGGTGGCTGCAAGACGGCGCGCGATCGTGCCGTCAGTCATGCGGACGGGACAGAGGGTCTTTTCATCTCGAAGACATCCCGTGTGCGGCAGTAATAATCCCCTCCCAGGCGTCCGATCGCTTTGACCCGATCCTCCTTGATGACGCCATCGGTGATGAGCTCGTCCCGTACATGGACAATGAGAATTTCTCCGACAACAAAGTTGTGGAGGCGGGGGAACGTCCCAAATTCCATGATTTCCATCAGCCTGCATTCGAATTGGATAGGCGATTCAGCCACCCGTGGAGACTTGACCCGATCGCTTGCCACCGGAGTTAATCCCGCTTCTTTGAACTCGTCCACATCGATCGGGTAGTCCCCGGCCGTCTGGTTCATGGCCTGGCCGATGGATTCGGATACGATATTGACGACAAAGTCTCCAGAGCACTCGATATTGACGAGGGTATCCTTCTTGTTTCCTCCCCGCCGCCGGCCGACGGCAAAACCGACGATCGCCGGATGCATCGACATCAACGTAAAGCAGCTGAACGGCGCGACGTTGTAAACCCCATTTTCGCCGATGGTGGACACCAGAGCGATCGGGCGCGGCGTCACGCAACCCATGAGAAGCCCATGCACCTCCTTGGCATCAAGACCCGCCGGTTCGATTTTCATATCCTGCCTCCGTGGTTTCGTTAATAAACCTTCAGCCCCTGCTCCTCAATCACCCTTTTTTCATTCCACATTTTCATAATTGGCCTGATCAAAGCGGGGCGTACAGATACAAAGAAAAATCAAATCCCTATCCCCCGTATTGGTGATGCGTTGGCGTGTGTCGCAGGGGATGACGATGACATCTCCAGTCCCGACCTCCCTGGGGGGCAATTCCCCTATCTCGACGCAACCGGTACTCTCCATGATGACATAGCGCTCGACGATGTTCCTTAAACGGTGCCATCTTGTCGCATCGCCGGGTCGCACCCGCGCTCTGGCAATAGATACCGCCTCATCTTCCGGCGAGTTCCACATCTCCAGAATGTAACAGCCTTCCTCGAAGTAGTACTCGCCCTCACCGTGTGCTTTGTGGATGGATGCCTTCATGCCCTTTCCCTTAAAGGATCATCAAAAGCCGGGGCTTCGCAGGAAGTCGGCGGCGTTTCGGAAGAGGGAAAGCCCCATCCCCTCCTCGGGGAGCGCCTCCCGGGTCCAGCGGGGGTGGTTGGTCCGGTGGAGGAAAGCCTCCGGGTGGGGCATCAGGCCGAAGATCCGCCCCGTCGCGTCGCAGATTCCCGCGATGCCGTCCACGCTGCCGTTGGGGTTGGCGGGATAGTCGAGGGTCGGGCCGCTGTCGCACCCGTCACTGTATTGAACGGCGATCAGGCGCTCCCGGTGAAGGCGCTCCAGAACCCCTTCGTCGCGGGGGATGAATTTCCCTTCGCCGTGGCGGACGGGCAGATAGAGCTCTCCGAGCCCCCGCGTGAAGACGCAGGGGGACGCGGACGCAACGCGAAGATGAACCCAGCGGTCCTCGAATCGTCCTGAATCATTGAAGGAGAGCGTGACCGCCTGCCGGTCGTACTGCCCGTCGAAGCCCGGGAGCATGCCTAGCTTGACCAGGAGCTGAAAGCCGTTGCAGACGCCGAGGATCAGCTTGCCTTCGCCGATGAACCGCAGGAACTGGTCGAATAGGCGCCCCTGTCCGCCGGCAACGGATGCATGCAGGATCCGGTTTGCCCCCGCCTTTGCCGATCCGAGGTCGTCGCCGTCGAGAAACCCGCCGGGCAGGTTCAGAAAGTGATAGTCGTCGAGCCTCTTCGAGCCGCAGAGCAGCTCGCTCAGGTGGACGATCTCCACGGTGTCGAAGCCGGCCAGCCGGCAGGCGTGGGCCATCTCCATCTCACAGTTCGTGCCGTTTCCCGTGATCACGATCGCTCTGATGTGCTGCGGCATGATGTTCAATCCCGTTTCTCGCATCTGCAATGCGATCCAGCGACGGGCATGACGCCCGTCGCCCGTGTCTGCGTCGGTGTCTTCGCCGTCTGCAGGGAACGCCCGTACGGAAGAGGGGCGCCGCGCCAAGACCGCAGCGGCGCTTGAGCGCTCAGAAGGCCAGCGGCCTCTGCCACGCCGCCTTGAGCGCGGCCAGCGGCTCCTCGATGATCCTGTTCCCCCCCAGGCCGTCCACCCGGAGCACCCCTTCGGGGATCACCGCTCCGATCCTGGCGCAGTCCGTTCCCGCAAGGAGCGCCTCAAAGGCCTCCCGCGATTCCGGCGGGACGGTGACGACGAAGCGGCTCTGCGATTCCGAAAAGAGGAGCTCGTCGTTCCGGGAGATCCCCTCCGCCGGTATCGCCCCGAGATCGATCGCGAGCCCCAGCCCCCCGGCGAAGGCGGTTTCGGCCAGCGCCACGCCAAGCCCCCCGTCGGAGCAGTCGTGGCATGAGGCGACCAGTCCCGCCGAAATCGCCCGGTGGAGGGCTTCGTAGCGGGCCTTTGCCGTTTTCACGTCCACCTTGGGAACGCCGTTTCCCACGGCGCCGTGCAGGGCAAACCACTCCGATGCGCCGAGTTCCGGAAAGGTCCTTCCCAGGACGTAGACCAGATCCCCCGGCCTTTTGACATCCATCGTCACGGCCCTGCGCACATCCTCCATCTTCCCCAGGGTGGAAAACAGGAGCGTCGGAGGGATGGAGATGCGCACCGACCCGATCTGGTAATCGTTCTTCATGCTGTCCTTCCCCGAGATGCAGGGAACGCCGTAGGCGGTCGTGACGGCATAGAGGGCCTGGTTCGCCCGGACGAGCTGGGCGAGCTTGTATTCGCCGTCGGGGGTCTTCTCCGACTGGACCGGGTCGCACCAGCAGAAGTTGTCCAGACCCGCCAGGCGGTCGAGCGGCGCCCCCACGGCGATCGCGTTCCGGACGGCTTCATCGATGGCCGCCGCCGCCATGTGGTAGGCGTCGATGTCGCTGTAACGGGGGCAGATGCCGTTGGCGATGACGATCCCCTCAAAGGAATCGAGCAGCGGCCGGATGACGGCGGCATCGCTCGGGCCGTCGTTGAGAGCGCCGGTCATGGGCTTGACGACGCTCCCCCCCTGGACCTCGTGGTCGTACTGGCGGACGACCGATTCCTTGCTGCAGACGTTCAGCCGCCCGAGGATCGCCTTGAGGGACTTCCCCAGATCCTCCGGTTCCGGGAATGCGGGCTCCGGATGCTTGGGGGGTGTCCAGGCGGCCCGGAGGGTCATCTGCGGGAGGCCGTCATGGAGAAAATCCATCTCCAGGTAGGCGACGGTCTTGTCCCCGTAGCGGATGTGAAACCACCCCGAATCGGTGTAGCGGCCCAGAACCGTCGCCTCCACGTCCATCTTTCCGGCAAGATCGAGAAATGCATCCACCGTCCCGGGGGGGACGGCGAGCGTCATCCGCTCCTGGGATTCGGAGATGAGGATTTCCCATGGATTGAGCCCCGGATACTTGAGGGGCGCCTTCTGCAGATCGATGTCACAGCCCCCCGAAAGCCGCGCCGTCTCGCCCACGGAGGAGGAGAGGCCGCCGGCGCCGTTGTCCGTGATGGCGCGGTAAAGGCCCCGGTCGCGGGCCAGGAGCAGGAAATCGGTCATTTTCTTCTGGGTGATCGGGTCCCCGATCTGGACCGCAGTGACGGGGGAGCCTTCGTGGAGCTCCTCCGAGGAGAAGGTGGCCCCGTGGATCCCGTCCTTCCCGATCCGTCCGCCGGTCATGACGACCAGATCGCCGGGGAGGATCTCCTTGGTGTGGGTTGCCTCGCCGTTCAGCCGGGCCGCAATAGACGAGCGGTTTCCCCAGGTAGCGCTCGTCGAAGACGAGGCAGCCGTTCACCGTGGGGATGCCGCTCTTGTTCCCCCCGTGTTCCACCCCCTCCCGGACCCCCTCGTAGATCCGCCGCGGGTGGAGGATCCGCTTCGGCAGGGGTTTGTCGTAGTCGGGCGGCGCGAAGCAGAAGACGTCGGTGTTGAAGATGAGCTTCGCCCCTTTCCCGCAGCCGAAAGGGTCCCGGTTGACGCCTACGATCCCGGTGAGCGCCCCGCCGTAAGGGTCCAGCGCCGAGGGGGAGTTGTGGGTCTCGACCTTGAAGACAAGGTTCCAGTCGTCGTTGAAGCGGATGATGCCGGCGTTGTCGGAAAAAACGGAGAGGCACCAGTCGTCGGACCCCATCCGCTCGCGGATCTCGCGGGTCGATTGTTTGATGCAGGTGTTGAAGAGGGAGTCGATTTCGGAGAGGCGTCCCCCGCCGTCGTCATAGGCGATCCGGGCGTTGAAAATCTTGTGCTTGCAGTGCTCCGACCAGGTCTGGGCGAGGCACTCCAGCTCCACGTCGGTCATCCGCGGCCCCAGGCCCACGGCGCTGCGCCGGGCCAGGACGTCGTCCTTTCTCAAATAATCGCGGAGGATCCGCATCTCCTCCAGGCTAAGGGCAAGGACCCGCTCCTGGCTGATCCGGATCAGCGCCTCGTCGGGGCGGTCGAGGTCGATCTCTTCCGTCTGGATCCGCTCTTCCCCCGTGACGCGCGGGACGTAGGGCTCGATCGCCTGTCCCGGATGCCACTGTCGGCCGTCGATGATCTCGTGGCGCTGGATCAGGTCGTTGGAGAGCAGTTCAGAGGCGATCCGCTGCGCATCGCGCCGGGTAAGCAGATCGAGATCGCACCGGCCGCCTATGCCGGTGATCGCATGCTGCCGGGAGGTATAGACCCGGACTGGCTTTCCCGTCAGCAGGGCGATCGCCTCGGCGGCTGTCTTCCCCACGTTGTCCGTGACACCCGGACGAAACCCCACTTCGATCAGCCAGTCGAAGCCGCGGGCGAGGCCCCGGTCGACGGCAACTTCCTGGATGACGGGATCGGAGAGGGGGCCCCGGGCCGCCGCTTCGAGCTCTTCCGGTGTCAGGTCGCCTTCGATGGTGTATATGTCATAGGTCTGTATGGAATCCACCGGAATCCGGAGATGGTCTATGATCCGTTTCCGGACCTTTTCCCCGAGGGCGTCGCGAATGCCTCTCCTGAAACCGATTTCGATGCGGCTGGCCATATCCCTCCCCGATCTTTTCACCGCGGTGTTTTTTAAGCGTGCCCCGTTCATATCAGATGCCGGCGGAAAACACAACGGAGGGGGCGGCTGTGTCCGAGTCGGGCGGTGGCAGGCGGCCGCCCGCCCACGATCATTTCAGGAGCAGAAAACCGCCGATGAGGAGCAGCATGAAGATCAGGGTCAACCAATCGAAATACTTGTCCAGGACTTTCTTGAAGGCGGGCCCGTAGAGTCGCAGCAGCCCGGCCACGAGGAAAAAGCGCCCGGCCCGCCCGAGAAGGGAGGCAAAGATCAGCATCCAGACGGAGATTTTAAAGAGGCCGGCGCCGATGGTGATCACCTTGAAGGGAATCGGGGTGAAGGCGGCGGTCAGAATGGTCAGAAAGGCGTTTTCCGCATATCGGCCGCCGATCATCTCCATTGCCGCCTCGAGGTTGTAAAAGGCCACCACGGCCTTACCGACCGTTTCATAAAAAGTCCAGCCGATCAGGTAGCCCCCCAGCGCGCCCAGCACCGAACCGGCGGTGCAGATGGCGGCGCTTCTCAGCCATTTCCGGGGAGTGCTCAGGACCATGGCCATCAACAGGACATCCGGGGGGATGAGGAAAATGGAGCTCTCCACAAAGGCGATGAAAAAAAGCGCCCACGAGGCGCTTTGGGTACCGGCCCAGTGAATGGTCCAGTCATACATGCGGCGCATCAGGAGGCCGGGCAGTTTGAGTATCGCTGTCGTCACGGAACACACCCATTCCAGAGGAGAATCACGGAACTGCTCAATGCAGAGGCACTATAACAGGCTTTCTTCGGCTGTCAACAGAAATCCGCGGGCAGCGACGCTTGCCGTTGATTTACCCTCCGCTCCTGTGGTAGATGTCGCGCGATCCATTTCATGAATACAATCAGAAAAGATGATCGAGGAAAGCGAGGAGAAACCATGGATTTGGGAATTGCCGGCAGGAAAGCGATTGTGGGGGGGGCCAGCATGGGGCTGGGAAAGGCGTGCGCCCTCTCCCTGGCCCGGGAGGGCGTTGAGGTTACCATCGTGGCCCGCACGCAGGCCAGCATCGAAGCGGCGGCCGAGGAGATCCGCGCCGCCGCGGCGGCGCGGGTGACGGCGGTAACGGCCGATCTCACGACCGACCAGGGACGGTTGGCGGTGCTCACGGCGTGCCCGGAGCCGGACATCGTGATCAACAACACGGGAGGGCCGCCCACCGGCAACTTCCGCGACTGGGACCGCGAGGCCTGGATTGCCGCCCTGAACGGCAACATGCTCTCGGCGGTATTCATGATCAAGGATACGGTGGACGGGATGATCGCCAGGAAGTTCGGACGGATCGTGAACATCACCTCGAGCGCCGTGAAAGCCCCGATCAGTATTCTCGGGCTCTCGAACGGCGCCCGTGCCGGCCTGACGGGATTCGTCGCCGGCGTCGCGCGCGAGGTGGCCAGGCACAATGTGACGATCAACAACATGCTGCCCGGCGATTTCGACACCGAGCGGCACCAGTCCAACACCCGGGCGTTCGCGAAGGTGCAGAACAAGACCTACGAAGAGATGAAGGCCATCCGGATGTCCCAGGTCGCCGCGGGCAGATTCGGCGCCCCCGGGGAATTCGGTGATTACTGCGCCTACCTGTGCAGCATCCAGGCGAGTTTCATCACCGGGCAGAACCTGCTGATCGACGGCGGCAAGTATCCCGGGACCTTCTGATCCGCCCGGTTGTTTATTTCAGATGTGCGATGTGGTGAAAAAAATGGCCCCGTCGTCCTTCGGAGGAGGAAAGGTGGCCGGAAGGGCGAGAACCTCCTCCGTTATGGTGCGGCTCTCCCGTCCCGGCTTCCCGGGAGACGCCGGTGGCGCGGCGCCTCAGGAGCTCCGGTGGCGCTGCACCATGCGGTCCGTCCGGCCCTTCCTGCTCCGGCAGGCTTCGGCCCGCCCGGGGTTGCAGAGCAGCTTCGCCAGGACCACGCCGGCCAGAAACCCGCCCACATGGGCCCAAAAGGCGATCCCTCCCGTCGCGCCGGCGAGGGCGGGTACCCCGCCCAGGATCTGAATGACAAACCAGTAACCCAGCATCAGAAAAGCGGGAACCACGATCCGGGTGATGTAAAATCCGAAGACGACCAGCACATGCACCGGAGCGCGCGGAAAGAGAATCGCGTAGGCCCCCATGACGCCGCCGATGGCGCCCGAGGCGCCCACCATCGGTACGACGCTCTCCGGCGCCGTGGCCACCTGCAGGGCGGCCGCCGCGACCCCGCACAGCAGATAGAAGAGGATGAACCGCCAGGATCCCAGGACATCCTCCACATTGTCGCCGAAAACGGCCAGAAACCACATGTTGCCGATGATGTGGAACCAGCCGCCGTGCATGAACATGGAGGTGACGACGGACCAGGCAGCGGCGC
>JBFMBA010000099.1:0-2100 GCA_040755475.1 Thermodesulfobacteriota bacterium | reverse complement strand
GTCAACGGGGGTCCGCGACGGGGGACCGGAAGCGAGGTGGGGGATCACACGAAGCGGCCTGTGGAGCGAGACAGGAACATCCCCGCCGGGGCGGGGATCGATCCGGCGAGCGGAACCGGCAGCGAGGGGGCGAAGGTCCCGAGATGATATGACTGACCGGCCCCACTGTTTGCGATAACGTGGGTTTTGCCGTCGGTGAGATGGCATACCACAACGCAAAGGAGGCCGGTCAATGAACAGGTTATTTGCGAGCATGGACATGCACAAGGAGAAAATCGTGAGTGTGGCGCTGCCCGCGGAGGGCAACGTCCCTGTCCTGCGGGAAGTGTTCCCGGGCGACGATCTTCCCCGGCTCGTCAAGCGGCTGGTCCGGTTGAGCAAGACCTATCAGATCGAGGTGTGTTACGAAGCGGGTCCGTCGGGGTACGGGCCGGCGCGCGCGCTGATCAAGGCCGGGATCCCCTGCCGGGTGGTGGCGCCTTCCCTGGTTCCCCGCCGCCCCGGGGAACGAGTCAAGACCGATGCCCGGGACGCCCTCGAGCTGGCGTTGGCCCTGCGGGCCGGTACGCTCAAGTTCGTCCGGATCCCCACCCCCGAGGAAGAGGAGGTCCGCGGGCTGGTGCGGTGCCGGGAGGATATCGCCAAGGAGGTGCGGCGGATCAAGCAGGTCATTGCCCACTGGCTGCTCGTCCACGGGCATCGGGTTCCCAAGGGGATCAAGAGCTGGACGCCGGCGCACCGGCGATGGATGAGAGACCTTGAGCTCTCCCCCCTGGACCGGACGGTGCTGGACCATTACCTGGACGTGGCCCACATGCTGGGGGAGCGGCTTGAGCTGATCGAGGACCAGGTGCTGGCCCTGGCGGACACGGAGGGGTTCCGGGACCGGGTGGCCCGCCTGCAGGCGTTCAAGGGGTTCTCCAAGCTCTCCGCCATGCGGGTGATCGCCGAGGTGATGGAGTTTGCGCGCTTCCCCCGGGCGACCTCGTTCATGAAGTTCACGGGGCTTATCCCTTCGGAATACTCCTCCTCGGACCGGATCCGGCGGGGAAGGATCACCAAGGCGGGCAACAGCCACCTGCGGCATGTCCTGGTGGAGGCGGTCCAGAGGGCCCAAAGCGCCGCGCGGCCGGGAAGATCCCTTACCAAGCGCCTGGCCGCGGTCTGCGGGCCGTTTCGCCAGGTGGCGCTGTCCGCCCTGACCCGGCTGCACCACACCTTCTGGAGACTGACGCGGCGGGGCGTCTCGGCGGGGAAGGTCAAGGTGGCCCTGGCCCGGGAGCTGGCGGGGTTCGTCTGGGCGATGATGACGATTCCCGAGACCCCCGACGCCACGGCGGCATAGAGCAACCGTTCGAATCGACTGTTTGTAGAAGAAGGATACGCCTGGATCAGGAGGGAGAGGGAAGGCGGCCGCGGCTTGGGGAGAATCCTCGAAATCTACGCTTGGGGTATCCGACCTTCGGAGAAACCCCGTCCCGAGATGGATGCAGCTCCCCCGGTGATGGACGATTACGATAGCGGTAGCCAACCCGCGCATAGAAGGCTGATGGACCGTCGTAAAAGCGACCGCCTTCCCTTTTTCCCTCTTGACGGGCCGGTCAGTCATAGAAGCGTAGCCGAGGGGACCCCCCCGCGAGCCGGGGTCCCCGGCAGTGGGCCGTCCTCAGCCGGGCGCCGTTACAGGATGTTCGCGGCCAGTTCGGCGAGAGGCGAACGTTCTCCCTTGACGAGCATGACATGCCCCGCCATCGCCTCCCCCTTGAACTTCTCGACGATGCAGGAGAGCCCGTTGCTGGCGGAGTCGACGAAGGGGTTGTCGATCTGGTAGGGATCGCCGGTGAGCACGACCTTGCTGTTCTCCCCGGCCCGGGTGAGGATCGTCTTCACCTCGTGGGGCGAGAGGTTCTGCGACTCGTCGATGATGATGTACTGGTTCGGGATCGAGCGGCCGCGGATGTAGGTGAGCGGCTCGATCTCGAGGATCCCGAGGTTGATCAGCTCCTGGTATCCCCGCATCCCCTGGCGCTTCCGGCGGCTGTACCCGAAGAGATACTCGACGTTGTCGAAGATCGGCTGCATCCAGGGCTTGAGCTTCTC
>JBFMBA010000098.1:0-13260 GCA_040755475.1 Thermodesulfobacteriota bacterium | reverse complement strand
TTTGCCTGCGCCAAGACGGGGGCGATCATGGCCCCCGTCAACGTCCGGCTGGCCGTGCCGGAGATCCTGTATATCCTCAGGGACTGCGCGCCCCTTGTGCTGGTCTATGCCGCGGAGCATGCGGACCGGGTCGGGGAGATGCGGGCGTCGCTGCCGGGGGTCAAGCAGTTCGTCCGGTGCGGCGGCGGCGCGGGAAGCGATCCGGAACTGGCCGAAGCGGCGGAAAACTTCCCCGATGGAGAGCCGGTTCCCCATCGGGAACCCGTCCTGGCCGATCCCCTTTTCATCATGTACACGGCCGGGACGACCGGGGATCCCAAAGGGGCGGTCCTGACGCACGGCAACACGCTGTTCGGTTCCATCAACACGGCGGTGGGCTGCGGGATCAACCGCACCTACAAGTCGCTGGTCGCGGCGCCGCTGTTCCACATCGGCGCCCTGGGCGCGGCGGTCCTCCCGGTCCTCTATGCCGGAGGGTCCCTGATTCTCAGGGGATTTACCAGCGCTTCCATGGTGGTCGAACTGATCTGCCGGGAGAAGATCAACTACCTGTTCGCCGTTCCGGTCATGTTCCAGCTGATGACCCAGACCGAGGAATGGGCGGGGGCGGATTTCTCCCATGTCCATTTCTTCATCGCAGGCGGCGCCCCGATGCCCCTGCCGGTCATCCGGAAGTACCAGCAGGAAAAGGGAGTCTGCTTTGTCCAGGGGTATGGCCTGACCGAGACCTTCCGCCTCACCTCGCTGGACCTCGAGGAAGGGATCCGGAAGGCCGGGTCCGTCGGCAGGGAGGTCTTCCATGTCCGGATCCGCATTGTCGACGACCGGGACCGGGATGTGGCGCCGGGCGAGACCGGTGAGATCGTCGTCAGGGGCCCCACGGTCTTTGCGGGATACTGGAACAAACCGGCGGAGACGGCGGCGGTCATGGGGGGAGGGTGGTTCCACACCGGGGATATGGGGCGGCGCGATGAAGAGGGGTTCATCACCCTCGCGGGTCGCAAGGTGGAGATGATCATCAGCTCCGGGGAAAACATCTATCCGGCCGAGGTGGAAAAGGCGATCCAGGCCCTGCCCGAGGTCCGGGAGGCCGCCGTTGTCGGGATGCCGGACCGGAAAAAAGGGGAGGTCGTGGCGGCGTTCGTCATGCTCAGGGAGGGGGCCGAGCTTTCCGAAGCGGCGCTGCTGGGGGCGATCTGCGGCCGGATCGCCGGATTCAAGCTTCCCAAGCGGGTCATTTTTGTCGAGGATTTTCCCCGCAGTTCCATCGGCAAGGTCCTGAAGCGGGACCTGAAGGACCAGCTGTCATCCCGCCGCGACATGGGTGCATAGGGGGCCGGCAGGCGGAAGAAGCCGTCATCGAAACCAGAGGTCGGGAGGTCACATCATGGATCAAAAAGGCAACGCGATCGTCACCGGGGGCAGCCGCGGCATCGGCCGGGCCGTCGCCGTCGAACTGGCCCGGCACGGGTATGACGTGGCGATCACCTACCGCGCCAACGACGCGGCGGCGGCCGAAGCGCTGCAGCTGATCCGGGAGGCGGGCGGCAGCGCAGAGGCGCTCAAGTTCGACGTGGGAAACGCCGGTGAGGCCGACGAGATGGTCAACGAACTGCTGACCCGCCTGGGGGAGGTCGATGTCCTGGTGAACAACGCCGGGGTGACGGCGGACGGCCTGTTCATGATGATGCCCCGGGAGGACTGGAACAGGGTGATCGACACCACCCTCCAGGGATTCTACAACATGACCAAGCCGATTCTCCGCAGGATGGTGCGAAAAAAACGGGGCTCCATCGTCTCGCTCGCCTCGGTTTCCGCCCTGGTCGGGAACCGGGGGCAGGCGAACTACGCCGCCGCCAAGGCGGGCCTGATTGCGGCAAGCAGGGCGCTGGCCTCGGAGGTGGCCCGGCTCGGCGTCCGGGTGAACGTGGTGGCGCCCGGGCCCATCGCCACGGACATGCTCAAGGATTTTCCCATGGACCAGGTCAAGCAGATGATCCCCATGGGGCGGATCGGCCGGCCCGAAGAGGTGGCGAAGGTGGTCCGCTTTCTCTGCTCCGACGACGCCTCTTACATCACCGGCCAGGTCATCTCCGTCAACGGGGGGATGTTTTGAACGGGCCGGGATCCCAGGCAAGACGGCCGCAGCGCCCGGCACCTTTTTGGGGGCTCTTCCTTCTCCTGCCTTTTCTGCTGGCCTGGGAGGGTAGCTGGGACGGGTTTGGCGAGGCGTCGCGCCGGATCGACACGCTCGAGGCCCGGTTTGTCCAGAAAAAGACGGTGCCCATCCTGGCGGCGCCTCTCCTGTCGCAGGGGCGTTTCTTTTACCGGAGCCCCTCGCAGCTCCGCTGGGAGTACGACCATCCCGTGCGGAGCGTCCTGATGATCAACCGCGGTGCCGTCAAGCGCTATCTGAGGGAGGGCGAACGCTGGCGCGAGGACAGCAGCGCGGCCCTGCCCGTGATGCGGGTCATCATGGAGGAGATCCTGAACTGGCATCAAGGGCGGTTCGACGCCAGCCCCCACTTTCAGGCCTCGCTGCAGACGGAGCCCGAACCGCTGGTGCTCCTCGTTCCCAGAGAGGCCTCCTGGAAGAAGATGATCCGCCGGATCGAGCTGGAGCCGTCCCGGGAGCAGGCCGGGGTCATGAAAAGCGTCCGGATGGTGGAGGACGAACGCACCTTCACCCTGCTCGAGTTCCAGGGGGTGCGGATCAACCGCCCGCTGCCCGACGGGCTGTTCAGGGCGGTGGAATGAAGGCGACGCTGCGCCCCCTTGTCCCGGCATTGCTGATCGCCCTTGCCGCGGGCGGCTGCGCCGCGCCGCGTGCCCTCGGACCCCTCGACCCCGCCCTCGCGTCGCGGATCAGCGCGGACTGCCGGCGGCCCTTTCTGAAGGAGACCCGGCGGCTCGTCCATGTCCTGGAGGCCGAGCTCCCCGACGGCGCACGGGGGACGGGGATCGGGGTGCTGCTGGCCGATCCCGGGAAAGGGACCTTTCGGACGATGCTCATGACCGTGGAGGGATGGGTGCTGTTCGACATCGAGAAGGACAGGAAGCTGACACTCCGGCGCGCCGTCCCCCCCTTCGATGCTCCCGGTTTTGCCCGGCGGATGGAGGAGGACATCGGGCTCGCATTCTTTCCGCCGGGAGCGGGGCCGCCCGCTGTGGGGCTGGACGGGGAAGGCGCCCCGGTCTGCCGTTTCGCACGTCCGGACGGGAGGGAGGTGGATGTCCTGAACCGGGCAGACGGGGCGGTGGAAGTCCGCCTTTACGGACAGGGGGATGAACTTCAAAAAAGCGTCCTCATCCCTTCCTTCAACCGTGACGGTCTGGCCGAAAGGATCGAGATCCGGCGCCGCCTCTGGCCGTCCTACACATTGCGGCTGAGGCTGATCGAGGAAGACGCGGGCCCGCCGGGAGGGCAATGAGAACCGTGCCTTCCGCTCATGAGGAGAAGAACCGATGGATTCATTGGTACGGATCAGCCACCTGATCCTCGATATGGACGGGGTGCTCTACCGGGGAAACGAACCGATGCCCCGCCTGGGCGAATTCTTTGCATTCCTGCGGGGGCGGTCGGTTCCCTTCATGCTTGTGACCAACAACGCCACGCGCACGCCCGAGGAACGCTCGGCGCAGATGGCGGTCATGGGCGCCGAGGTGGCGCCTTCGGAGATCCTGGTCTCGGGTCAGGCGGCCGCGCGCTACCTGCGTCGCGAGTATCCCGCCGGTACGAGGGTGCACGTCTTCGGCATGCCTGCGCTCGTCCGGGCCATGGAGGAGGAGGGGTTCGTCCCGGCCGACGAGGATGTGAAGATCGTGGTTGCCAGCGTGGATCTCGAGGTGACCTATGCCAAGGTGAAGCGGGCGGTGGACCTCATCCGGGGTGGGGCGCGGTTCATCGCCACCAATCTCGATCCCAACATCCCTTCGGAGGACGGCGTGCGGCCCGGAAGCGGCGCCATGGTCGCCATGCTGGCCGCCGCCTCGGAGACCGAGCCGACGGCCATCGGCAAGCCCGAGCCGATCATGTACGAGCTGGCCATGCACCAGATGGGCGCCCGGCCCGAGACCACGGCCGCCGTCGGCGACCGGGTGGCGACCGATATCGTGGGAGGGAAGCGCGCGTCCCTGACCACCATCTGCGTCCTGTCGGGGGCCTCGGACAGGGCCGAGGCTAAAGCCGCGGGCGCCGATTTCATCTTCGACCACATCGGGGGACTGCTCGACGCCTGGCGTTCGGCACTGTCCCGGCAGGCTGTTGAATACCGATCATCTGCTTCGCTGCGCCGCACACCCGATCACTCGACGTATTTCCCTATACGCCCGCTTTTCGGTTTTTGAGCGCCTTGCATCCGGGTATTTTTGAACAGCCTGCTTCCCTCACGCGCCCCCTCCCAGCGCCTTGTAGAGCGTGACCCGGTTGGCGATCCGGGCGAGGCGGAGCGCGATCAGCCCCTGCTGCGCCGCATAGAGGGAACGCTGCGCGTCCAGAACGCCCAGGTAGCTGTCTATCCCCCCGGTAAAACGCAGATGGGCGAGCCTGTTCGCCTCGGCGGCCGCTTCGACCAGCGCCTGCTGCGCCGCTATCTGCTTCTCCACGGTGCCCCTTGCGACGAGGGTGTCCGCCACTTCCCGGAAAGCCGTCTGGATCGCCTTTTCGTACCGGGCCACGGCGATCTCCCGGTCCGTTTTCGTGACCTCGTAGGCGGACCAGGTGCGGGCATCAAAAACGGGGACCGCGATCAGCGGCGCGAAACCCCAGGTGCCCGAGCCGTCCTTGAAGAGCCCGGACAGGTCGGCGCTGGCCGTTCCAACGGCGGTCGTCAGGGAGATGCGGGGGAAGAACGCCGCGCGGGCGGCGCCGATGTTGGCGTTGGCCGCCCTGAGCCGGTGCTCCGCCGCCGCGATGTCCGGGCGGTCCAGAAGCAGATCCGAAGAGAGGCCGGCCGCAACCTCTCCGGGAGGCTCGACGGCGGCCAGCTCCGCCGGCATCAATTCCGGCGGCACCGGGGATCCCGCCAGCAGATTCAGGGCGTTTTCGGCCTGCGCCGCCAGCCGGGTATAGCGGGCGACCTCCCCGCGCGCCGATTCGACCTGGCTTTGCGCCCGGCTGAGGTCCAGGCGGGACGCGAACCCGGCATCGTGGCTTTTGCGGGTCAACCGGTAGGAGGCCTCCTGCGCCTCCAGGGTGGAGACGACCAGCTTGAGGGCCGCCCGATCCGCCGCCAGGGACAGATAGGCCTGCGCCACCGAGGAGACAATCAGGATCTGCGCGCTGCGGCGGGCCTGCTCCGTGGCCAGGTACTCCTCCAGGGCCCGGTCCCGGAGACTCCGGATGCGGCCGAAGAAATCGATTTCCCAGGCGCTGATCCCCAGATTGACGCTGTACCGCTCCGGGGTCACGGCGCTCCGGCTGGAGGACAGATCCGCGGGGATCCGTTCCCGGCTGCCGCTGCCGGCCGCATGGACCGTCGGGAGGATTTCCGCCCGCTGGATCCCGTACAGGGCGCGCGCCCTGTCCACATTCAGGGCGGCAAGCCTCAGGTCGCGGTTGTGATCCAGGGCGATGGCGATGACCGCCTGAAGGCGCAGGTCGGTGAAGAAGGACCGCCAGGGCAATTCCGATGGCTTTCGGGCCGCCGGGGCGGGCGCCGTCTCGCCGTACGGGGCGCCCGCCGGCCATCCGTCGGGAACCGGCGCGGCGGGCCGCCTGTATTCCGGCGCCAGCGAGCACCCCCCCGCCAGGGCCAACGCCGCGCACAGAAGGATAAACCGTTTCCGCTTCATCTCACCGATCCCCCCTCTCAATGGAACCTGTATCGTTGACGGCTCCTGGCCGTCCCCGCTTTCCGAAAGGCGTTTCGATCAGCACATAGAAAAGGGGTGAAAAGACCAGAACCAGCGCGGTGGCGGTCACCATGCCTCCAAGGACGGAGGTCCCGATGGCGTTCATGGCGCCCGCTCCGGCGCCCGTGGCCAGGGCCAGGGGCAGGACGCCGAAGCCGAAGGCCAGCGATGTCATGATGATGGGGCGGAACCGCAACCGCGTTCCTTCCAGCGTCGCCTCGACGAGGCCCATTCCCTGTTCCACCCGTGCCTTGGCGAACTGCACGATCAGGATGGCGTTCTTGGTGGTCAATCCCAGCGTGGTCAGGAGGCCGATCTGGAAGTAGACGTCGTTGGGCATCCCCCGGAGGCTCGCGGCGATGACGCCGCCGATCGCCCCGAGGGGAAAGGCCAGCAGGATGGAGATGGGGATCGGCCAGCTCTCGTAGAGCGCCGCCAGGCACAGGAAGATCACGAAAATGGAGAAGGCGTAGAGCAGCGGCGCCTGGGCGCTGGTCATCCGCTCCTGGTAGGAGAGGCCGGACCAGTCGAAGCCGGTCCCCTTGGGCAGCTGGGCGGTGATCTCCTCCATGGCCTGCATCGCCTCTCCGGAACTCCGCCCCGGCGCGGGCTCGCCCCAGATGTTCATGGAGGGGGAGCCGTTGAAGCGCTCCAGCCGGGGGGAGCCGGTGGACCAGCGGCTCGACGCGAAGGAGGCGAAGGGGACCATTTTCCCGGCCACGTTGCGCACGTAGAGCTTTTCCAGGTCCCTGGGCAGCATGCGGTGCGGGGCGTCGGCCTGGACGAAGACCCGCTTCACACGGCCGCTCTGGATGAAGTTGTTGACGTAGGCGCCGCCGAAGGCCGCCGAGAGGGTCTGGTTGATCGAGGCAACGGGCAGTCCCAGGGCGCCCGCCCTGTCCCAGTCCAGGTCGATCCGGTATTCGGGCACATCCTCCATCCCGTTGGGGCGGACGGCGACCAGCCGGCCGTCCCGGGCGGCCATGCCCAGGAGCTGGTTGCGGGCGTTCATCAGGGCGGCATGGCCCAGTCCGCCGCGGTCCATCAGCTGGAAGTCGATTCCCCGGGCATTGCCCAGTTCGACCACGGCGGGGGGCGGAAAAACAAAGACCAGGGCGTTGCGGATCCGGGACAGGGCGCCCATTGCCCGGCCCGCCACCGCTTTGGCGCGCAGATCGCCGCGGTTGCGAAGCGACCAGTCCTTCAATTTCACGAACACCATGCCGTTGTTCTGCGCCCTGCCGGAAAAGCCCACGCCGGCGATCGTCATGCAGGATTCCACGGTCTGCTTCTCGCTCTCGTTGAAATAGCGCTGGACCTCGTCGGCCACCAGCCGGGTCTGTTCCAGCGTGCTGCCCGTGGGCATGAGGATCTGGGCCATGAGTATGCCCTGGTCCTCGTCGGGCAGATAGCCCGTGGGCATCCGCATGAACAGGAAGACCAGCGCGGCCGTCACCAGGACGAACAGGGCCAGATAGCGCCGTTTGGCGGTGAGCGTGTGGCTGACCAGCCTCACGTACCGGTCTCTGAGCCGGAAAAAGGACCGGTCGAACCACAGGAAAAAGGGGCGCAGAAAAAAGACGGCGTTCTCCGCCGGCTGATGCCCCCTGGGGACGGGCTTGAGGAGCGACGCGCAGAGCACCGGCGTGAGGATCAGGGCCACGACCACCGACAGCAGCATCGCCGCGGCGATGGTCACGGAAAACTGGCGGTAGATGACCCCGGTGGAACCGCCGAAAAAGGCCATGGGACCGAAGACCGCCGCGAGAACCAGCCCGATGCCGATCAGGGCGCTGGTGATCTGCTCCATGGACTTGGCCGTGGCCTCGCGGGGCGGCAGCCCCTCCTCGACCATGATCCGCTTCACGTTTTCCACCACCACGATCGCGTCGTCCACCAGAAGTCCGATGGCCAGCACCATGGCGAACATGGTGAGCATGTTGATGGAAAAGCCGAAGATCCCCAGCACGGCGAAGGTGCCAAGCAGGACCACCGGCACCGCGATGGTCGGGATCAGTGTGGCCCGGAGATTGCCCATGAACAGCCACATGACGAGGAAGACCAGCACGATCGCCGCGAAGAGGGTGATCACCACCTCGTTGATGGCCACCCGGACGAAGGGGGTGGTGTCGAAGGGGTAGACCACCTTCATCCCCGCCGGGAAGAAGGGGCTCATCTCCTCCAGCCTTTTTTTCACGGCGTTGGCCGTGTCCAGCGCATTGGCGCCGGGCGCCTGCCGGATGGCCAGACCCGCGGCCGGCTTGCCGTTGTAATGGGCCTCCACGTCGTAGAACTCGGTTCCCAGCTCCGTGCGCCCCACGTCCCGGACGCGCACGACGGACCCGTCCGGCTGGGTGCGCAGGGGAATGGCGGCGAACTCCTCGGGGGTCTGCAGGAGGTTCTGGACGATGATGGAGGCGTTCAGGCGCTGGCCTTCGACAGCCGGCGCCCCGCCGAACTGCCCGGCGGATACCTCCACGTTGTAGGTGCGCAGCGCGAGGATCACCTCTTCGACGGTCAGGCGGTAATCGGCGAGCCGGTCGGGGTTCAGCCAGATACGCATGGCATACTGGGAGCCGAAATTCTGGACCTCGCCGACCCCGGGAACGCGCGCCAGCACCTTTTCCAGGTTGGACTGGGCATAGTCCCGCAGGTCGTGGCCGTTCATGCTGCCGTCTTCCGAGATGAGGCCCACGATCATCAGGTAATTCCGAGTGGATTTGCTCACGGTGACGCCGGCGCGCTGGACCGCTTCCGGCAGGCTGGACAGGGCGAGCTGGAGCTTGTTCTGCACCTTGGTCCAGGCGAGGTCGGGGTCGGTTCCCGGCTTGAAGGTGAGTTCGATGCGGGCGGCGCCGGCCGAATCGCTGGTGCCGGACAGATAGAGCATGTCCGCAAAGCCGGTCATCTTCTGCTCGATGATCTGGGTGATGCTGTTCTCCACCGTCTCCGCCGAGGCGCCGGGGTAGAAGGCATCGATGGCGATGGAGGGCGGGGCGATGGGCGGATACTGGGAGATGGGCAGATTGTAGATCGCCAGCCCCCCCGCGGCCATCATGACGATGGCGATGACCCAGGCGAAGACCGGCCGGTCCAGGAAAAATTTGGATAACATGGGACGTCTCCGTTAATTCGGTTTCCCGGGCGGCGGGGTCGTTTTCTTGCCCGACCCGCGATTCTTTTCGCTCCCGACTTCGAAGGGAACGGCCTTTACGGCGGCGCCGGGTCTGACTTTCTGCATCCCCTCCACGATCACCCGTTCGCCGGGCGCCAGGCCCGAGGCAACAAGCCAGGCATCCCCGACGGCGCGGTCGAGCGTCAGCGATCGATGCTGGACCTTTCCGTCCGCATCGATGATGAACACACGGGGATCTCCTCTGTGATCCCGCGAGACGGCCTGCTGGGGAAGGAGCAGCGCCTTGGGATTGACCCCCTCGGCAACCGTCGCCCGGACGAACATGCCCGGCAGCAGAACGCCCTGCGGATTGGGAAAGACCGCCCGCAGGTTGACCGATCCGGTCGACGGGTCGACAGTGACGTCGCGGAACTGCAGCGTCCCTTCCTGGGGATAGGGGGTGCCGTCTTCCAGGATCAGTCGGACCCGGCTTTGGGGTTCCCCGCGGCCGAGACGGCCCTCTGCCAGGCGGCGCCGCAGCCGGAGCACGTCGGTCGCCGATTGGGGCAGATCCACGTATATGGGATCGAGCTGCTGGATGGTGGCCAGTGGCAGGGGCTGATGGGCCGTCACCAGGGCGCCCTCCGTGACGCCGGACCTGCCGATCCGGCCCGAAATGGGGGCCTTGACGACGGTGTACCCCAGGTTGATCCGGAAGGTTTCCAGCGTCGCCCCGGCCTGATCGATGGCCGCCTCCGTCGCGGCCACGGCCGCCCGGTCGCTTTCCACCTGCGCTTCGGCGGCCCGGAGCGTGGCCTCGGCCACGTCCGTCTCCGTTGCCGCCTGGTCGCGCTGGCTGGCCGAAACGGCGCCTTCCCGGGCCAGTTCATCGAGTCGCTGGAGGTTCGTCCGGGCGAAATTCAGGGTCGCCTGGTGCCTGGCGACGCCGGCGAGGCCGGCCCGCAGGGCGGCCCGCGCCCGTTCGGCCGCCTTGCGCGCGGCCGCAAGGTTTGCCGCCGCGTTGTCGTAGGCGGCCTGAAAAGGCGCGGCATCGATGCGAAAGAGCTCCTGCCCGGCCTTGACGTCGGCGCCTTCGGTAAACAGGCGCTTCTGGATGATGCCGCCCACCTGCGGACGCACCTCGGCAACCCGGTTGGCGGAGGTGCGCCCCGTCAGTTCGGTGGTGACCGTCAACCGTTTCGGCTGCAGGGTGACGACGGCGACTTCGGGGGGGCCGCCCTTCGGGGGGCCCTGCGCGGCGTTCTGCTGACCGCACCCTCCCAGGACAAGGATTGCGCCGAGCAGACACCCGGCAGCCATTTGTCCGGCCCTGTCGTGAACATGCATGCGACACCTCTCTCTGTTTTGATCACGGGTAGAACACGCTACCGCTCACCTTACTGCAAAATGACGTGTAACCACCATCGGCTGTTCCGGTTTCCCGCGTGACCGGGAGCGCCTCCTGCCGGCCCCGCCCGGTAGTCGGGGAACTTCGCACGGGGGCATCACCTTTTGATCGCATCCCAGCAGGCTTCCGTGATTTGCCGGATCAGAAGATCATCCAGAATGGTGAAGCCGTTGATGTGGTCGCGCATCAGCAGGATCATCGGACCGAAGGCCAGGGAAAACAGCACGGCTTTCGGGAGCGCCTTGAGAACCTGCCGCTCGGTCCCCTGCTCAAAAATCTCCATCAGGATATCGTGGTTGCCGGACTTGCCCAGAAGCCTGTTCCTGTGCCGGGAGACGCCGTACGGAGAGTTGTAGTACTGCTCCATGTAGCGGAAATGAAGCGGGTTCGCTATAAAATATCGGAGAAGTTCCCTGATCAGGTAGAGAAACCTTTCCCGGAGGGGCGCTCCGGAGGGGTAGTCGCCCAGGAGAGCCGTCATGATCCGTTCTTCCAGCTTCTCTTGCAGCTCGCTGATCAGCAGGTCCTTGCTCTCGAAATACCGGTAGATCGTTCCGGCGGCGACGCCCGCCCGTTGGGCGATCTCGGCCATCGGGGTGCGATGAAACCCCTGTTCCGCGATGAGCTCCATTGCGGCCTGCATGATGTCGCCGCGCCTTTCCGATCGTTTCATGGATCGATGACCGTCCGATAATGAGTGAATGTTCATTCGCCAGGTTGCTTGTTATCCCGGAAAAGCGACATTGTCAATACGTTTGATCCAACTGGACAAGTGCTCCAGAAAAGTGTAACAATCCCCCTCCGAAAAGTAGCGATGGTCCGGATCCGCCGTACCGCCCGGGCGGGCGCGCGGGAAAGGGGATAGGGTCCGGCCCCCTGAAAAAGAAAGGATGCCGTGAAGTTTCGCCTGATCTACCCCCGATGGAAAAAGCTGGAAGGCCAGACGGAGTTCCATCTGCCGCCCCACGGTCCGGTGGTTTTCGCCGCGACCCTCCCCCCGGACTGGGAAGTGGAATTCGTCGATGAGAACGTGGAGCCCCTTCCCGCCGACGACACCGCGGATTTCGTCGGCATCTCCATGATGCTCACGGGCCAGGTGAAGCGCGGCTGGGAAATCGCGGACCAGTACCGGGGCAGGGGGATCCAGGTCATCTGCGGCGGGATCGGGACGATGCTCCATGCCGAAGAGACGGCGCTGCACGCCGACGCCGTCTTCATCGGGGAGGCGGAAGGGCGCATGGCGCAGGTCTTTGACGACTGGCGGATGGGCCGCCTGAAGCCCCGGTACGATTTTTTCCACGACCACCCGCCGACCGAGGCCATCGGCGCCGCCCGGCGGTCGATACTGAAGCGGGATCTCTACAATTACAAGGGGATACAGATGGTCGATCTCGTGCATGCCTCCCGGGGCTGCCGGTTCAACTGCTATCCCTGCTGCGTCAGCTATCTCGGGGGGCGGAAATTCCGCCCCCGACCCATCGACAAGGTAATCGCGGAGATGGCCGGGATCGACAACAACCGCCTGTTCGTGGTGGACAACTCCCTGGCCCAGGACCGCCAATGGGAGATCGACCTGTTCCGCGAGATGATCCCCCTGAAGAAGAAATGGTGCTGCCATCCGATCGAGGAGGACGACGAGGTCCTGGCGCTGGCGGCGCAGGCGGGGGCCTGGTACGTCTACCAGGCGATTTTCGACACCTCGGACCGGATCCGGCGGCGGGTGAAGCGGTACCACGAGCACGGCATCGCCGTGGAGGGGACGGTCCTTCTGGGCCTGGACAGCCACACCGAGGATGAAATTAAAAGGCTGATCGATTTCCTCCTGGAGATCGAGCTGGACCTGGCCGAATTCACCGTCCTGACGCCCTTTCCCCAAACACGGACCTTCACGGACTTCGAGAGGGAGGGGCGGATCCTCACCCGGGACTGGGACGCCTACACGGCCGACCGGGTCGTCTTCCGGCCGCGCCACATGACCCCGGAGCGGCTCCAGCAGCTGTACGACGACGCCTGGACCGCCTTTTACCGGGACGAGTCCCAGAACTACAAGATGTTCAAGCTGTTCAAACGGGTGGTGGAGCGGGAGAAGGCGGACGGGACCTTTCGTCCGCGGCGCCGCGAGCTGATGGCCCGCCGTTTCGGCCGCGAGGGAGACAAAGCCGATGGATGACCGGGACCGCTACAGTCATGAGGTGACGCTCAAGGCGCCGTTCTACGATCTGGATCCCATGCAGATCGTCTGGCACGGGCACTACCTGAAATACTTCGATATCGCCCGCTCCGAACTCTTCGACAGCCTGGGCGTGGATCTGTATGACGTCTACGACCGGACGCGCTACGCCTTTCCCATCATCCGCACCGCCGTCAAGCACATCCGCCCCCTGCGCCGGGGCGATGCATTCATCTGCCGGGCCACGGTGAAGGACGCCCGGTCGAAGATCGTCGTGGATTTCGATATCCGCCTCGTCAAGGACGGGACTCTCTGCGCCCGGGGGACGACGGAGCAGGTTGCCGTCCTGGGTCCCGACATGGAAATGGTCTACACGATCCCGGAGGAGATCCGCCGGGCACTGGGGTTCTGAAATGGAGTCGCTGTTCAAGCAAGCTCTCGTCACCGGTGTCGAGCGCGTGGCCGCCTGGGCCGACCTGCTCGACGACATCAACGTCTTTCCCGTGGCCGACGGCGATACGGGCCGGAACCTCGTGGTCAGCCTCTCCCCGCTCCGTCGGGCCGCCCTGGACCGGGACCAGCTCATCCGTGAGCTCCTCCTGTCGGCGCGGGGCAACTCGGGAAACATCGCCGCCCGGTTCTTCTCGGGACTTCTGAAGGCCGACAGGATCGACGGGCTGGCCGGCGCGGTCCGGCAGGGCCGGGACCGCGCCT
>JBFMBA010000097.1:0-3823 GCA_040755475.1 Thermodesulfobacteriota bacterium | reverse complement strand
GGCACCCGGGCCGTCAGGCCCTTGGCATGGAGATGTTCAGCCGTTCCCAGCAGCCGGCCCTGGACCGCTGGGTGGCAGGCGAGCTGAGCGAGAAGCAGTTCCTCCGGGAATCACGCTGGTCCGAGAACTGGGGCGGTGATTTTGCCCATTACAGGGATCTGCTGAACACGGCCCGCGCCCGGCGCATTCCCGTCATCGCCCTGAACGCGGACAGGGACCTGGTGGCAACCCTGCGCGGCAAAACCCCCGATCAGCTCGGTGAAGGGGAGCGGGCCCGGCTGCCGGTGCTCGATATGGACGATCCCTACCACCGCGGCATGGTGACCGCCGTCTTCGGCGGCCACAGCCATACGGGAATGCAACGGGAAGATTTCATGCGCGTTCAAACGCTCTGGGACGAAACCATGGCCGAGTCCGTCGTCCGCTACCTGCAGAGCCCTTCGGGCAGGGACATGCACCTGCTGGTAGTGGCCGGCGGCAACCATGTGAGCTACGGCTTCGGCATTCCGCGCCGGGTCTTCAAACGCCTGCCCGTCTCCTATCTCCTGATCGGCGGCCAGGAACTTCACATCCCCGCGGACAAGCAGGACCGGCTCATGAACGTATCGCTCCCCGATTTCCCCATGGTGCCCTATGACTTTGTGGCCTACCTTGCCTACGAGGATCTGCCGAAAACCGGTGTCCGGCTCGGCGTTGTCATCACACCGGCGCCTGCCGGCCAGGGGCTCCTGATCCGGCATCTGACCCCCGGGTCCAGCGCCGAGAAAGCGGGCCTGCAGGCGGGAGACCTGCTGCTCGCTCTGGACGGTGAAGCGCTGGCCGACGCCTCCGATCTGATCCATGCCCTGGAGCGCAGGCAGCCCGGCTCCCGGGGGACGCTGCGGGTCAGCCGGGAGGGGAAAACCCTGACGATCGACGTGCTGTTCACCTCCGTTCCTTGAGGACTTCGATGAACGCGTCGATCCGGGTGTCGATCTGGCTCTCGGAGAAGCTCCGCGCGTCGACCATATCCGCTTCGATCATGACCGTGGGAATCCCCTTCTTTTCCTGAATCATCCGCTGGATATCATACTGGCCGAGGGAATAGGGCTTGCAGCTCCGGTTGGAGTGCATGACGATGCCGTTGACGGCATACTTGTCCACCATCTCCATCACCTGGGCGGCCATCTGGTCGATACCGATGTTGAGGTAGATCCGGGTGTGGCACTCGGCCATCGTTCGAAGAAAGTCGTTCTCATCCACATAGCGAAGGGCGCCGCACCAGGCCGAGGTGTAGGTATCGGCCACCAGACAGGCGTCATGGGCGGCAAATTTTTCCGATAGCCATTTCGTCCGGTACCAGACGGGCAGGTTGTCCCAGAGGAGCCGATAGGTTTCCTTCGGGACGGCGCCGATCCCCTGGGCGACGCGTTCCTGCATCTCGGCAAGGAGCATCCGGTAGTAGTCGACGGTCTGCTGTGTTCCGCGGAGGGTCACGATCAGGGCCAGGTGGAAAAAGGCGTCGAAAGCCGAGAGCGGCGCGGGCCGGTTCATGGCCGTATCGAGCACCGCCTGCCAGAGGCGCTGCCCTTCCACGGAGAGCCGTCCCACCTCCCCGATCCGATCGTGATCGAACCGCTTCTGGCAGACCTTCTCCAGGAAGGCGATGTACTCGTCGATCTGCCCCCTGACATAGCGGGCGACCTCCGCGGTATACTCCCCGTGACAGAAGGGCGTGTCGAGGATGAACAGCGGCACCCCGAAGTGGCGGGCCTGTACCTCGTACCACTTGAGCACCGTCCCGCAGATGTTGTTGCAGCAGATCAGCATGTCCGGCCGGGGAAGGCCGCCGATCGGTCCGCCGTTGACGGGCGCGCAGGCGATGTCGGCCCTGGCGTAGGAGCACAGGTCGCTCGAGTATCCCATCGCCTCGGCCTTCTCGCACAGGTCGATCCCCATCTTGCTCGCCCCGATCATCGCCCCGTGATTTTCCGGATAGACGGGAATGACGTCCATGGCGATGAGCGGTTCCACCGGACCGCCGCTGGTGATCCAGGCGACCTTCTTTCCCGCCTGCTCCGCCGTCTTCGCCTCGATATAGTAGGCGGTCATGATCTCCTTCATCTTGGCGACCGCCTTGATCTTCCGCTTTTCCTTCGCCTCGTCCGGTTCAGCCATTGTTTCCTCCTGCCGATACAACCCTTCTCTGCGCGACGTGATACGCTCCTCTCAGATCATCTCGATAAAGGCCTCGACGCGCGTCCCGAGCTGACCGTCCGCCGGGAGGCGATCCTCTGCTTCGATGACCATGCTGGGGATTCCCGCCTCGCCTAGGGCCGCTTTGAGATAGGGGACGTCGAAGGCGTGGGGATCGCAGAACTTCAGGAGGAAAAAGATCAACCCCTGCGCCCGCTGCTCCCGGGCCATGCGGACAAGATGGTCGGCCCTGTCCGTCAGCCCCCTGTGCTTGGCCGGGCAGGCAACCCGCTCCAGGAGCCTTTGGGCGATCGCCGCGACGGGCTCCGCGTTTTCGTCGATGAGGCCGGTAAAAGAGCGCGAGCCGGTGCAGAGGTCGTCCCCGACCACGGTCGCCCCCGCCCTCTCGATGAACCCGTAGATGCTCGGATGGTTGCAGATGCCGCCGGCCAGGATGATCCGTTTCCGCTCCGTCTCCCCCGGTCCCTTCTGCGCCTTTTCGAGCTCGGAGGCGACCTCTTCCAGAAGCGGCGCCAGAGCGCCGCGGTCCATGATCATCGAGGCGCCCGTGAGCTGGTGCAGGTCGCTTCCCTTGAGGAGTCCCGGTCTGTCGCCGGACAGCCGGCTGATCTGCGTCAGGGCGGCCCGGATCCGGTTGTACAGAGCGATGGCCGCCCGGAGGTCGTCGTCGGTGATGGCTGTGCCGAGCCTTTCCCCCAGCTCCGCGCGGAACCGGTTCAGGACATCGAGAAGATAGCGCCGGGCGCCGGGCGAGTCCAGCCTGACCGGCAGGACCAGATCCAGATGGAAGCCGCGGTCGATGTTGAGCCGCCAGATGTCCGAGAGCCGCTGGATCGAGTCGCAGGTGTGTGGGAACAGGACGCCGTCGAGAAAGGCGAGGCGACCCGCGAGGGCATCCTCCAGGGCCCCCCGCACCAGCGAGCAGCAGTATGACTGCAGATGCGTCTCCGCCCGCCGTATCTTTTCGCCCGTGCCGAGGATCCGAAAGGGGTGGCCCCCGGCGGCGACGATGATCTCCTCCGGGGCGTAGGAGCAGAAGAAACCGACGATCTTTCCGCCGGTCTGCGCCTTCAGGCTTTCCGCGTATCCGTAGGGGTCGGCCAGCACCGCACGGCATTCGTCGATCTGCTTCATCAACCCTTCTCCTTGTGGATGGTCGCCGCCCCGCAACAGGCAGGGGCGGACAGTTTGCTCTTTGCCGAAACCCGCGCCATGCGCTCTGCCCCGTTCCGCAGCAAACCGGATCGCGGAGGCGCGCCCCGGAGAGGATCCGGGTTCCCGCCCCCGCAGCGCCCGTACCTGCGGCGCCTTGTGCGCGGAGCGGCGGATTCGCCTTCGCGGCGTCGCGCCGAGGCCCCGGGTTGTCAACATGCCCGGCGCGGAGGGATCCCGCATTTCAAAGGGCCTGCGCCGATCATACACATTTTTTCTGAATTTGCATGATTTTTCCGTTCTGGAGGGAACGAAGGGGGCCCGGCAGGAGGCCGGGTGCGCCCGGTGCGGACGGCCGGCAGAACACCCGCCGGGGTGCAACGCCCCGAGACCCCCTCAAGGCCCCGTCAAAGTCGGCTGGATGATGGTCCCCAGACGAACCTTTGTGGAATTTTTGGGGTGCCCGTCTCGGCGA
>JBFMBA010000096.1:0-10613 GCA_040755475.1 Thermodesulfobacteriota bacterium | reverse complement strand
CGATCAGCTTCTCCCGGAGCCGCCCCAAGATCTCCAGCAGAACGCCGTACTCGGGTCCGAAGAGGGGGGCCAGCTCCATGCGGAGCTTCCTGGCCAGGGCGGGGCTCTTTCCTCCTGTGGAGACCGCGATCGACAGGTCCCCCCGCTCGACGACGGCCGGAAGGATGAAGTCGCAGCGGGCGGGCTCGTCGACGATGTTGACCAAAATGCCCAGCGCCCGTGCGTCCCCGGCCACCTTCCCGTTCACGGCATCGCTGTCCGTGGCGCCGATGACCAGAAAGGCGCCCTGCATCAGCGCCTTCTCATAATCGGCCGCGTGATGGACGATCCGCCCCTCTTCCCTGAGCGCGGCGAGCGCGGGCGTCAGGGTCTTTCCGACCACCTCCACGCGGGCATCGCAGGCCAGAAGCCTCTCGACCTTCCTTTCCGCCACCTTCCCGCCGCCGACCACCAGGCACCGCCGACGGGACACATCGAGACAAAGCGGATAATACCGCACGACCTTTCCTTTCCTGTTTCCCCATCCGCAGCGGGCAGCCGATAGACCCGCATTGAGGAGCGGGTCTATCTATCATAAAGCGCCTTCAAATTCAAGCCGCTTGATAAATGGAACCAAAAGGGATAAAGGGATTTGCATCGGGATTACTACGGCATACGGGACACCTGATGGATTTCCGCCGGGCCCCTTGCCAGGGCGGAACGGACGATGGAACGGGGACGCGGATGAAGCCGGACGGGCCAGACCAGCACAAAGCGACAGGCGAAGCATGGATGAAGGTGGAGCTGACGGTCCCCTCGGCGTTGTGCGACGCCCTGGCCAATTTTCTGACGGAGATCGGCGCCCAGGGAACCATTCAGGAAACCCCGGAGGGGTTGCCGCCACAGGACGACGACGGCGCCGCCCGCAGGGAGAAGCTGACCGCCTTCCTCCCCATCGATGCCGGTGCGCCGCCGGGTCCCGACCGGCTGAGCACCTACCTGGCAAGCCTGGCCGAGCTCTTTCCGCACCTGGAGAAGCCGATGGCCCTGACCGAGGTCGTGCGCGATCCGGGCTGGGGCGAAGCGTGGAAGAAATACTTCAAACCCCTCCGGGCGGGCCGCCGCTTCATCGTCAAACCGACCTGGGAGCCATACGCTCCCGAACGGGGCGAGATCGTCATCGAGATCGATCCCGGCATGGCCTTCGGCACGGGCCAGCACGCCTCCACCCGGCTCTGTCTCGAGGCGATCGAGGCCCTTTTCGCCGCGGGAGGTACCAGCGCCCCCGCACGCGTTCTGGACCTGGGGACGGGAACGGGCATTCTCGCCATCGCCTGCGCGAAATGCGGCGCCCCGGCGGTCCTGGCCGTGGACAACGACCCGCGGGCGACGGCGATCGCCCGGGAGAATGCCCTGGTCAACCGGGCTGAGGAGCGGGTAACGGTCACCGACCGGGACATCGCGGCGCTCACGGAGCCTTTCCCCCTGGTCGTCGCGAACCTGACCGCCGGAATCCTCGACGGGCTTTATCCCCATCTCCGGCGCCTCGTCAGCCCCGGCGGTTATCTTGTCATGTCGGGGATTATCGAGCAGAACCGGACGGAGGTCGAGGCCCGTTTCCTGGGCGGACCCTTTGCCCTTGAACAGCGCATCGCCGAGAAGGAGTGGGTCTGCTATGTCCTGAAGAAAGCGGGAGACGGCCCATGAGCGCGCCCCGGATATACCTGTCCCGCCCCCTGAGGACGGGCGATGTGGTCACTGTGACAGCGCATCAGGCCCGATACCTGGAGACCGTCCTGCGGATGCGCGAAGGCGACGCGCTTTCTGTCTTCAACGGGACGGCCTGGGAGTATGACGCGGTCCTGCGGCGGACCGAAGAGGGGGTCGCCCTGGCAATCGGCGACAGTCGGCCCGTGCCCGCCGACGGGATCGAGATCACCCTCTGCCAGGCGATCCCGAAGGCGGACAAAATGGAGGCGATCATCCGGCACGCCACGGAACTCGGCGCCGGCAGGATCGTTCCCTTCTTTGCCGAACGCTCGGTCCCCCGCTGGTCGGCCGCCCAATCGGAACGGAAGCGGGAGCGCTGGCAGAAAATCGCCCTGGAGGCGTCCCGCCAGTGCGGCCGGACCGACATCCCTGAGATCGCCGAGGTGGCTGCCTTCGGCCAGGTGGTCCGCGCCGTCCGGCCGGAACACCTCAATCTCATCTGCTGGGAGGAGGAGTCGGCCATGGGGATCCGCGAGGTCCTGCGCGATCCCAGGCATGGGGGCATCACATCGTTTCTTGTCATCATCGGACCGGAGGGGGGATTCGACGGGGACGAAGTCGCCCAGGCCCTGTCGGCAGGGTGTCTGTCCGTCAGCCTGGGGAAACGGGTGCTGCGGGTGGATACGGCGGCGGCTGCCGTCCTTTCCATCCTCCAGTATGAGAGGGGCGCCATCGGCGCCGCCGGGAAAGGGGGGCCCCATGGGAGATAAGCGGTTCGGCGGTTTCTGGCGCAGAGGACTGGCCTATGTCATCGACATCTTCATTCTCTATGGCATCTCGCAGATCCTCCTGTTCACCGGCCTGCTTGCCCTGAAACTGGGAGGAATCTCCTTCCGGGGCGTCGCCCTGACCGGGGACCTTCCGCTCGGAACGGGCCTTTTCACGACCGTCTATATCGTCACGATGTTTCTCACCGGCATTGTCTATTTCGTCTGGTTCCACGGGACCGTGGGCCAGACGCCGGGGAAGATGCTCCTGGGGCTTCGCGTCATCCAGGCCTCGGGCGAAAAAATGAATTTCGGCGTCGCCTTCCTCCGCTGGGTCGGCTACCTGATTTCGGGACCTGCCTTCCTGCTGGGCTTTATCTGGATTGCCTTCGACGGACGCAAACAGGGCTGGCACGACAAGATCGCCGCGACCCTCGTCATCCGCCTGGGAAACAGGGTCGAATCGGGGGCGCACCCCGCCGTGCACCCCCCGCCAACCTTACAGCCGCCGGCGGATTTCGGATATTCCTCCGATGACCTGCGGGAAGACCTCACAAAAAGTCTGAGAAGTCGTTAAGAACAAAAATGCCTTGACAAAGGGGAGCATCTTTTATAGAAAAAAGCCGCTTAAGCCAAAGTGTGGCGGCGCGGGCCGGTAGCTCAGTCGGTAGAGCAACGGACTGAAAATCCGTGTGTCGACAGTTCAATTCTGTCCTGGCCCACCATAGGAAATCAAGGGGTTACGGGGTTTATCCTGTGACCCCTTTTTCTTTTGTGGTTATTTACCGCTGTTTTACCGCTTTTAGAGTTTTTTTCGCCATTTAGCTCTACCAAAGATCCTGACTGCGTCCCCTGGACAGGATGCAGCCGAATCTATTTCATCCTGCCGATTGCTGTCCATATCCTCATCATATGATGAATCGGCACTCACGGTCGTCACCCCGCGCCTGGTTCATGATCCCTACCACGTCGTCGCCATCGTCAACCGGGCCATTGATGAAACCCGCAGAGACCTCTACCGGCAACTCACCGGCCAAGAACGGCAGATCCTGAAAGGAAGTCGGGTTCTCCTCCTTCGTGGCATAAAACATCTCAATCACCGCTCTCTGAAACACCTTGCGGAACTCATGGAGATCAACGAACCCTTGTATCAGGCCTACTTGCTGAAGGAAGACCTCCGCATGTTCTGCCAAACGCTGAACCGGCGCAGACCTTCCTCGCATCCTGGATCGATCAAGCACGAACCCTCGGCCTGAAGTATTTCGTGAAACTCACTGACACCTTGGAAAAACATCTTGCCTGTCTGCTGGCCTACTTCAAGCATCGCATTTCCACCGGCCCCCCGGAGGGACTCAACAACAAAATCAAAGTGCTGAAAAGACAAGCCTACGGATTCCGAGATCAAGCGTATTTCAAATTACGACTTTACTTCATCCATGCGTCTGTCCCGGCATTTGCCGGATGAACCAAAATTATGAAAATATTTCAAATACGCATTAGATTTCAAATGAGGTTTCTGATAGTAATGTCAACAATCCATATGGGCCTGAGCAATTAAGCAGTATTACTTTCGGGTACGGCGATGATTGATCGGCGTTGGGTATTATGGTCAGCTCTGCTGGGATTATTTTTTAACTTTATCGTTCCGATACTCTCCCACGAGATAGCGTTCTCCCTTCTCGGCATGTCTTCATGGTCTGGTACATTTTCAGCGACTATTGAGGTCATTTCCAAAACAGGTGATATCTTAATAATCATCGCCCTGGTTCTTTGGGCTATTGTATTTTGGCGAAAACAATCCTCAAAACGTCATTCCGTTTTATTCCTGCTATTCAGCCTTGCCGGATACGTACTCTGCGATGTTGGTTTTGGTGTATATGCTCAAATCAAGGCAGAAAATATATCGATATATCCGTCTTTGATTGAGAAACTGTATGATAGAGCCACGCAGCCACTTGGTACAATTATGATGATGGCACCCTTTCTTTTCTTGGGGGGGATCTCCGCGTCCTTTGCCCAGAAAAACAGAATCCCAATCGCCATTTCATTGTTCCTGATCACTTTTTCCGTACTTGGCTATATGTATTTCCTGGGGCATATGCATTATGAAATGCACATCCTTGAAAAGAAATGGACAGCAGCGTCTTTATCGTTGGGGTTGCTTCCCTTTAAAGGCATGTTTGTAATATCTGTGCTTTTCATAATTACGCATATGTTTTTTAAAAACAAAGCAAATGATAATCACACAGTAAAAAAAGATGTTTAGGATTGTCATTCGGAGCAGGGTCAGACTGTTTTCTAACTTGAGATGGGTAACACAACATACCATGACAGAGGCATGAACGCGGAGCAGAAAAAAGCCGGCTACTCCAGCCCGGTTCTGCCCAGTGGGATAAACCGAAAAAAGAGAGGAGGAAGGGATGTTTATCGCATTGCTTGGTATAACTCTGTTGGTTTCTTTCGTGGTATCGCTTGTTGTAGCCCGGTCCTTTTCAAAGCCTATCGATACCATTTTGAAGCGAATCATTGCCGACGAGATAAGCGTTGCCTGGCTGAGGTATCTTAAATTCGCAGTTATTGTTGTAGGGGTGTCGGCCGGTGTGCGCATCTATGAGCTGGAGAAGTACATCACGCCCTGGCGCGGCGACAAAGAGCAGCGCATTGTACAGCTTACAAGCGACCGCTGGGTATTGGAGCTTTACAGGACGGTCATCGAAACACTCCAGGGAATCGCATGGATGCTTCTGGTCTTCTTCGGGGTTGCGTTAATTGCCTATGTCATCGTTCGAATGGCCGAGTTGAAACGCCCTCATTGAGCCGGGATTGAAAAATCTGATGAAGTATTTTGGACACTGAGGCAATCCGATGGATAGGCATCCTGCACGGGAAATAGGGCTGTCAGCATGACTAAATGGATCATTATGGCTATAAAATGTGAATTAGAGGCGGCCTGGATTTATTTATTATGGGTCTGACAAAAAAGGGGGCATACTGGCTATGACAATCGTACAGGTTGAATTCAACGCCATGATCACAGGGTTGGGAATGATCTGCGCCATGGTACAGGGGGGCACCGGGTATTATGCCGCCTATTACAAGAAAAAAACAATGCTGCTCACGACCAACAACGTTCTCAACCGCGCCCATAGAGCTTTTGGCAGCTTTGCTACCACCCTGTATATGCTTGGCCTTTTTGCCGGCACAGTGGGCTTTGTCGGTGCCATTCGGGACAATGTCCCGCCCTTGGAGTTGGATAACCTCTCTTTCAATATCCATACCTGGGGCTCCTTTCCTGTGGTATTGATCTTTGCCTGGAAAAACTATCTTGGCTATTTTAAAAAGCAGCCCCTGTACGGAAAAAGAAAATGGTTGGGCATGGCCTTGTTTCTAGCTTGGGTGTTCACTTGGATTTCCGCAGCGATGAGTTACTATCTCCGAACCCAGCCCGACAACCTGCAACATCCGCCGCCGGTCTTTCTGCTGCCTTATGAATTGCTTTGGCTGCAACTCGCCCTGCCCTTTATAATTGGCGGTGTACTGGGCATCCTCATCGTCAGGAAGGCCGGGGCAACCATGGTCAAGACGAAAGAACAAGCCGGTGCCTGAACAACCCACAAGGTCATGATGAAATGGAACAGCCGAACAATTGTATTCACCAGAAGGCAAGAAACGCGACGGCGCTTACGCGGCAAGCCTGGGTTGGCCGCTGGTGATGCTGGACGTTAGATGGCGTTCATTACCTCGTTTCCTTCATCATGTTCAAAAGCCAAAGGAGATAGGCCATGACGATCTGGATTTTGAAATTCCCCGCACCGATCATTCCGGTTCTGAGTATTCCCATGATCAATCTAAGCTAATAGTCACTGAAATCGGCCACTGCTTTGAGCAATTGATCTTGTCTTTCCTTTGACAGCCCATGCTTTTCAATGAGCTTGCCATAGTTCGCCAGCCTGTTTTCAATCGATGATGTCAACTTTTTCGCTGTCGGGGATTCAGGTGATGCGGCAATCGCCTCCTGAAGTTCAGGCAGTACCGTATAGAATGCACAATAATTCAAGTAGCCTCTTTTTATGTGGCGACTCGTACATTTTTCACAATCGCCGTGGTTCGGGCAGTCCATGTTTACACAGGGACAAATGTCCTTCATTTCCATAGCTGTCCTCCTTTTGCATGAATGTACATTACCCTGGTTTATCGGGGTTTTCTTTCCCAGGAAGGGCATATAGGTGATTACTCATTCTATATCAAGGAATAATCAGGAGGAGCTCCCCCCTTCCGGGTTATTTTGGACAGCACTGTTTTTTTCGTTTATAAGAACAGGGGAACAGGAGGAAACATTCCATGAAATCTTTCAGGAAAGAGTTGTGGTTCGACATCCCCTCCCGGAGAGGTTTTGTCAACATTACGGATCAGGTGACTCGATGCCTCAAGGACAGCGGCGTGACGGAGGGCTTGATTCTTGTCAACGCGATGCATATCACGGCCTCCGTTTTCATCAACGACGATGAATCCGGCCTGCACCGGGATTACGATGAATGGCTGGAAAAGCTTGCGCCGCATGACCCGGTTTCGCAATACAGGCACAACAGGACGGGCGAGGACAACGGCGATGCGCATCTGAAGAGACAGGTGATGGGTCGGGAGGCGGTTGTCGCAGTCACTGACGGCAAGCTGGATTTCGGCCCCTGGGAGCAGATCTTTTATGGTGAGTTTGACGGGAGGAGAAGGAAGAGGGTTTTGGTGAAGATCATCGGGGAGTGAGGCCGTTTACCTGTGTCATGTAAATTGCCGCTCTTGATTTGACATGCCGCATGGGCGGGTGTCTTTTTCACTTTGGAATGCGCGTTTTGAAAGGACTGAAAAGATGGTCACTCTCCGATGCACGCAGAAACTGCTCCGGCGTATTTCCGGGCCGGTTACAGAAACCGGCGGGAAACCGACAACGCTCCTTGGGGACTGGCATGCGAACATACGTTTCAGCAAACCGCAGCACCTGGTGATCGGCATCAGCGACCGCACCCTGCTGCCGGTCATCGTTCCCGCGAAACACATTCATACGCTTCCCGAGCGTTTTGTGATGGCAGTTCACGAAATCTTGACTGGACTTGGGGTAGATCCACAGATGGCCGATACAGAATGCGGGCAAATGAGGGACCTGCACTTCGGACGGACGAATAACCGGCGCGCACTCGGCTCCCTCAACGACCTCATCTTCCATCTGGACTGTTACCTGCAAGCAGACCCTTACGCGTCGCTGCCGAAACTTTCACTCCATCTGAGCACCATTATTTATAAGCCCATCGGCTACCGTTCCCCCAAAGATGTCACTCTTGAGCTGTTTGCATCCGGCGCTGCCCGTTCCGTCTACCGTGTCTGCCCGTAAACAGAACGCGCCTTGCTTTTTGATCGATGGGTGTCAAGAGCGGAGCGCTTTTCAGAAAAAATGCGGCACACGTTGCGGGTGCGGGTCCGCGTGTGACGGGGTTGGCTATTTTACTGTTTGGGGGGCATCACCAGCGCTTCGCCGGTGAGAACCGTGTTGCCGTCCTGATTGGTGCAGACGGTTTCCAGGCGAAGCCGGTTCTTTTCCCCGTGGATCTCCAGAACCTTCAGGTGAAAGGTGAGGGTGTCCCCGATAAAGACGGGTTTTGTAAATTTCAGGGTCTGGGAAAGATAGATGGTGCCGATCCCTGGAAACTCCATTCCCAGTATTCCCGATAAAATACCGGCCTGGAGCATGCCGTGGGCGACACGGGTTTTGAAAATCGTCCCCTTCGCGTAGGACTCGTCCAGGTGGATCGGATTGCCGTCGCCGGTGGCCCGGGCAAAATCGCCGATCATCTCCTCGGTGATGGTCACCCTTTTTTCAAATGTCTGTTCGAGACGGAACTGATCGATGGTCATGCCTGTTTCCATGTCGCTCCCCCTATGCCTGTTTTGCCTTTTTTGCGCGCCTCTTGGCGGCCGGTTTTCGCCGCTTCCCTGCGGTCTTTTCGATCAGCCATTCGGCGATGAGCGGCGAGAGGTCCTTTTGCGATTTTGAACTGACGTACATGCCGATGTGGCCCACCGGAAAGCTGCGGGTGGTCACGTCTTTCGAAGAGACATACTTCTCCAGATCCTTTGACGATGACGGCGGCACCAGATGATCCTGTTCCGCGTAGATGTTCAATACCGGCATGTCGATATGTTTCAGATCCACCCGCCGGCCGCCGATTTCCAGCCCGCCCTTGATCAGCGAATTCTTCTTGTACATCTCCGTGATGAACTTCCGGAAGGCTTCGCCGGCCTGATCGGGGCTGTCGAATATCCATTTTTCCATTCTCAGGAAACTTTCGATCACCCGCGGGTCCCTGGCGCTTTCCACCAGTCCGATGTATTTGTCCATCATCAGCTGGAAGGGCTTCAACATCAGGAACCCGAGATTCATGAAATCTCCGGGGATATTTCCCAGTGTATCGACCATCAGATCGGCATCCAGGTACCGGGCCCAGATATTCAGGAGTCCGTCATCGGTGTGAAAATCGATCGGGGTGACCATGGCGATCAGGTTCCGGATCTTTTCCGGGTAGAGGGCGGTGTAAATGGTCGAAAAGGTCCCCCCCTGACAGACGCCCATGAGGTTGATCTTGTCGATCCGGTGCGTCCTGCGCACATGGTCCACACAGTCGTCAATGTAGACATCGATGTAATCGTCCAGGGTCACGTAGCGCTCCATCGGCGATGGATACCCCCAGACGATGATGTAGATGTCCAGTCCCAGGTCGAGCAGGTTGCGGATCATGCTTCTGCCCTCCTCGAGATCCATCATGGTTTCGCGGTTGACCAGGGCATAGGTGATCAGCAGCGGGACGGGGCACTTGATTTCCCTGCCCGGATGGAAGTGATAGAGCTTGACCATGTCTTCCTGAAAAACAAGGTCTTTGGGCGAAGTGGCGATCGCGACGTCTTCTTTTCCCAGGAGGGTTTTCGTGATCTGCAGCATTTGGGTGCTGTACTTTTCAATCTCCCCGATGAAGGCGGCGCTCTGTTTTTCGAATGTCTTCTGCATCATTCCTTCCCTCCACCCTTTTTTTTCGTTTCCAGCTGCTGCTGGAGGGCTTCGATGGCTTTCTGCTGGCTGCGAACCTTTCGCCGGAGCTCCTGAACCGCCCTGGCCACGGAATCAAACTCCCGGTTCGACGGGATCGACACGGATTCGCACCAGTCGGCGGTCAACCCGTCGAGATGCTTCTTGAGCCGCAGACCCAGATTGAGCACCTCGCCCATGGCGTTGCTGAAATCGGGCTGCTTGAAGAGCTCAAAATATGCATCCTCGTTCGTGATCACCCACATCTTGTAGATTTCCTTCACCGTATCGGGGGTGAACTCCTCATGCCTGAGGCTCCGGATCTTGCCGAACAGTGCATTGAGTGCCGCCATCCCCGTATCGTAAAAATACTTGTGGAAATTCGGCAGCGCCATGTGGAACTGGATAAAGACATCGTAGGTCTTTCGGATTTTTTCCGTCTGATCCTTGGTGAGCCCGAAGGCCGGCATTCGAAAGACGCGCCCCAGCGTTTCATCGTACACGTCTCTCCAGAGGCTGCGCCCTTCGGCCAGGGCCGACATGTCGCCCTTCATCCATTTTTCCGCATACTCCTGCCATTGCGGGGCGGCCTTCAACCACGGATCCCGCCATAACCCGAGGGCGGCCTGGTGCATTTGCAGGATGTTCAGCCAGGACTTCATCATGTCGTCGGCGCTGTCCGACACGGGGCTGCCCATCAATTGCTCGAATACTTTCTTGTAGGCCTCCGCCCATCGATCAAAGATCTCCCGGGATCCGGCATCATCGCCCCGCACGCTGTGGAGCTTGGGCAGATCTTTCAGGATCTCCATCCAGAATTCGTTGAGGACCACAAACATTCCCCCGGCCCGCATCATCCTGTCCAGAACGGTTGAACCGATGCCGCCGCCGGCCTGGCCGGACAGCTTTCCAAGGGTGTCCCGCATCATTTCGGTCCACCTGGAAAAAATATCCGGCGCGGCGAACGGTGATTTCATCCCCGTCGCATAGGTCATGGGATCCATCCAGGATGGGTTGAGCTTCCCGTAGGCGTCCAACCACTGGGTCAGGAAGCTTTTCTGAAACTCCCCCCATGGTCCATAAAAATC
>JBFMBA010000095.1:0-5212 GCA_040755475.1 Thermodesulfobacteriota bacterium | reverse complement strand
AACACCCTGACGGTCAACATACCGGAGATCAAGCGGGTGAAGCTCCTGATCGATGGCAAGGAGAGCGAGATGCTCAAGGGGCATATCGGCATGAAGGAGCCCTTCCAGATGAACAAAGAACTGATCGCGCCGCCGGCGCCCCAGAAGGAGGGATGACGGGGACCAGCCCCCGGTGGATCCTATGGCCTCCAAATCCAAGCTCGCGCGCACGCGGAATATCGGAATCGTTGCCCACATCGATGCCGGCAAGACGACGGTGTCGGAACGCATCCTCTTTTACACGGGCATCTCCTACAAGATGGGCGAAGTGCATGACGGCGAGGCGGTCATGGACTGGATGCCGCAGGAGCAGGAACGGGGGATCACCATCACCTCTGCCGTGACCACCTGCACCTGGAATCATCACGAGATTCACATCATCGACACACCGGGTCATGTGGATTTCACGATCGAGGTGGAGCGAAGCCTGCGGGTCCTGGACGGTGCGGTGGTCGTCTTCTGTGCCGTCGGCGGCGTGGAGCCCCAGTCCGAGACCGTCTGGCACCAGGCAGACAAGTACGGCGTTCCCAAGATCGCCTTCATCAACAAGATGGACCGGGTCGGGGCGAACTATGGAGGGACGATCCGCACGATGAAGCAGCGGTTCAACTCACTGCCGCTCCCGATCCAGATCCCGGTCGGGGAAGGGGAGGATTTCCGCGGCGTGGTGGATCTGATCCGGCAGCAGATGATCACCTGGGATGAGACGACCAAGGGTCTCGACTATCAGTACGGCGAGGTTCCCCCCGATGTCCTGCCGCAGGCGCTGGAGCATCGCGAGCGGATGATCGCCCTGCTGGCGGACATGGACGACCTGATCGCTGAAAAATACCTGGACGGCATCGACGTTCCGGCGGAGGAGCTCTATGCCGCCATCCGGAAGGCGACGATCTCCCTTGCGGTCGTACCCGTCATGTGCGGGTCGGCCCTCCGGAACAAGGGGGTTCAGCCGGTTCTGGACGCGGTCGTCCGCTTTCTTCCCTCTCCGGAAGACGTACCGGCGGTCAAGGGCGTCAATCCCCTGACCAGGCAGGAGGAGACCCGCGCGAGCAGCGACAGGGAGCCGCTTGCGGCGCTGGCATTCAAGATCATGCAGGATGAGGGGCGGAAGCTGACCTACCTGCGGATCTACTCGGGAAGGTTCCGTTCCGGCGATGAACTGTACAATGCGAGCCGCCAGAAGAAAGAGAAGATCTCGCGCATACTGAAAATGCACGCGAACAAAAGAGAGCGTGTCGAGCAGGCCGCCGCCGGCGATATCATCGCGGTCATGGGACTCAAATGGGTGACGACGGGCGATACGATCTGCGACGAAGCCCATCCCCTCCTCCTCGAGCCGATCGAATTCTACGAGCCGGTCATCAGTCTGGCGATCGAGGCCAAGACGCCTGCCGATCAGGAAAAGCTCACCATGGCCCTGGGCAAGCTGCTGGAGGAGGATCCCACGCTGCGGGTCAAGTACGAGGACGAGACGGCCCAGACCGTGATCTCCGGCATGGGCGAGCTGCACCTCGAAGTCATCACCGACCGCCTGCTCCGGGAGTTCAATGCCCGGGTGAACGTGGGAAAACCCCGGGTCGTCTATCGCGAGACGATCCAGAAGATCGTGGAGTGCGAGGGGCTCTTCGAGCGCGAACTGGGTGAGAAGAAGCATTTCGGCCATGTGAGGCTGCAGCTGTCGCCCACGGAAAGGGGAGGCGGGACGGAGATCGTCCGCCGGCTCGAGGAGGGGGCGCTGATCCCCGAGGAGTTTCTGGCCGCGATGGAGGACGGCATCCGCGAGTCGCTGCTCAGCGGCGTCCTGGCGGGATATCCGGTGATCGACATCCGGACCGTCATCCGCGGTGGCATCCTCAAGGAAGGGGAAACGACGGCGCTGGGCTGCAAAATTGCCGCCTCCTCGGCCTTCCGGGACGGGTGCCTGAAGGCCGACCCGCTTCTGCTGGAGCCGATCATGATGGTCGATGTGCTGACCCCGGCCGAGTTCATGGGGGAGGTGATCGGCGACATCAACGCCCGGCGCGGAGAAATCCAGGCAATCAACCCGAAGGGATCGGTGAGCGAGATCAAGGCCAGGGTGCCCCTCAAGGCCATGTTCGGCTACTCCACGGACCTCCGCTCGGCTACCCAGGGCAGAGCCGTCTTCACCATGCAGTTTTTTGCCTATGACAAGACCTGAGGAACTCCCAAAAGGCGTCCTTGCCGCCCGGGCCCAGGATCCAGAAAGGATCGTTTCATGACCGATATTTCAGGTGCCGTCGTTGAACGATCGAACGTCCCGTCGGTTCTGCAGCTGGACAAGGACCAGCTGCTCCAGAGCATCTTCCGTCTGAGCTCGCTGCTGACGGCGCCGGCCGATGTAAACGAGATCCTCGTCAAGATCCTCGACGAGGTGGTCGGGAGCATCGGGTTTGACCGGGGGATCATCCGGCTCTTTGACGAGACGAGGCAGAATCTCGAGGCCAAGGTCGTCAAGAACTACAACCCCGAAGAGACGAAGAAGGTCTTCTCGGTTGCCCTCAACATCCATACCCATGACTGCATTGCCACCAAGGTCGCCAAATCGGGCCAGCCGATCGCCGTGGAGGTCACGGCCACCGATCCCCGAATCACCGAAACAGACCGGATGCTCACGAAGATCTACGATCGCGGCTCCTATTTCTGTGCCCCGCTGAAGATCGGGGATGAGGTGATCGGGATCATCGCCGCCTGGTTCAAAGAGGAGACGAAGTTCTTCCCCGAGGAGATCAACCTCTTTGTGACCTACGCCAATACCCTGAGCATCATCATCTACAATTCGCGTCTCTTCGAGGCCAATGCCGAGAAGATCCGGCAGCTGACGATTCTCCAGGAAGCCGTCTCGGAAATGAATTCCAGCAACGTGCTGGACAATCACATCATCGAGATTCTCGCCAGGAGCGCCATGAAGATCGCCCGGGCGGACAGGGTCCTGGCATGCTTCCTGGATATGGAAAAGAACCGCTGTCTGATGAATGAGGGGGGGAGCGTCTCCATCGACGACCGATCGGTCTGGGAGGCGCGTATCGGTCCGACCATTATCCGCCAGGCGATCGATGGGGGCGCCATCATCACCGGACGGGGATCCAACGGCAAACCCTCCTGCCCGCCCGTCTATCCGGGCTACCCGTCGGAGATCGCCCTGCCCCTGAAGGTGAAGGACCGGTTCCGGGGCGCCCTGTATCTGGCCAAACAGGCGGGGAGCTACTCCCAGGACCAGATCCATGTGCTGGACATTCTGGTGAAAAACGCCTCGACCTCGTACGACAACGCCATCATGCAGTCGATACTCTCCCTCGAGGCGAAATCCCTCAAGACGGAAGTGGAGAAGCTCAAGGAGCGGGAGGATATCCTGCTGGGCTTCCACAACATTCTCGGCAAGTCGAAAAAGATGCAGAGCCTGTTCCACGTCATCAAGGAGGTGGCGGGGCACAACACCAATATCCTCATTCAGGGGGAAAGCGGCACGGGAAAGGAACTGATCGCCCGCGCCATCCACCGGCAGGGCAACCGGAGCAACCGGTCATTTGTCGACGTGAACTGCGCCGCCATTCCCGGCACGCTGCTGGAAAGCGAACTCTTCGGTTACGAGGCGGGGGCCTTTACCGATGCCCGGAAAAGAAAGATCGGCCTTCTGGAACATGCGAGCGGCGGGACCATCCTTCTGGACGAGATAGGGGAGATGAACATCCACATCCAGGCAAAGTTTCTCCGCATGCTCGAAGACGGCTATATCCGCCGACTGGGCGGCAACGATACGATCCCCATCGATGTCCGCTTCATCTTTTCGACCAACCGGGATCTCAGCCGGATGGTGGCTGAGGGAACCTTCCGCGAGGATCTCTACTACCGGATCAGCGTCGTGCCGATCACGATTCCGCCGCTCCGGGAGCGGACAGAAGACATCCTGATCCTGGCCCGCTACTACCTGGAGGAATTCAACAGCAAGTTCAAGAAGAAAGTGAAAGGATTCCAGGCGGATACCGAGAGGATCCTCACCGCCTACCAATGGCCGGGCAATGTGCGGGAACTGAAAAACATCATCGAACGGATCATGATCCTGCACGGCGAAGACGACATGATTTCCGCCGACAGCCTCCCCGCGGAGATGCGGTCGACGGCCAACAACGAGAAATGCAAGATCCAGATCGGTGCCGTCATCCCCCGGCTTACCTCGGGGGGGATGGATTTTGCCCAGGTTACGGAACGGATCACCAATGATGTCAAAAGGCAGATTATCGAAAGTGCCCTGGCGATAAGCCGGGGAAACAAGACCGATGCGGCAAGACGCCTCGGCATTTCCCGCTTCAAGCTGATCCGTGAGCTGAAGAAGATCGTCGTCCACCCGCCAGAGACAGCAGAACGGCATTGAAATCCTGAATCAGGGACAGGTCGCCGCCCCTGTTCCGTTCGCAGACAAGGTGCGGTCTCCATCCGTGCATTATGTGCACGTCACGTGCCTCAAGCGCACGTCTTTTCCCTCTATCGGGAGATGCGGGATGGATGCGGATCGGCCGTCATCACTTGTGCGGTATCTGCACTTCCATCACCGCTTTGCCGCTCGCCCGGACGCTGCACGGGGACCGGTCCCTGCCTCGGCACACTGCCCCGCATGCCGTTCATGAATTTTATCCTTATGATATTTTGAATATTTTAGATATATGTGGAAAACAAGTCGGAGAGGGGGGGGATGCCGTGGGGATGGCACGGCGGTTGCGTACGTGTAAAGTCAAACGACAAGGTCAAACGCGGGAAGCGGACTCCGGAAAGCCCGCGTTGCGGTTGTACCGATCCCGTAGAACGAACCGGCTGCGCCTGGAAAAGTGAAAACGCTTATGGTTGGAGACCAGCGACAGGTAAGGGAGGGTGATTTGCCGGAGGAGAAAGGGAAGCACCCCCGCCTGGTTCAGGAATACGAGTTTTTCGTGGAACCGGACGAAGGGGAGGCGCAGGAGGAGCGGATCGAGGAGCGGAAGGGAAGGGTGAATCGCAGGTAGGGACGGCGTCGCGGGCGGCGGATGCCTGCCGCCGGACGGACGATGGAGGCAAATAATCTGAAGGGTGACGTGGTAACAAAGATCCTTTCAGCATTATAATGGTGGATGGTTTTTAGGTTCCCTCCTTTTCCATCCACCATTGATATGAAAGAAAAGGG
>JBFMBA010000094.1:0-15441 GCA_040755475.1 Thermodesulfobacteriota bacterium | reverse complement strand
ACATACTGGGCTTCGGCATCTTTTTTCGCATCGGCGATCTTGTCGGCGACCGCGTCGGCGGCCGCCTCGGCGGGCCTCTGCGAACCCTTGAGGAAGACCGCTTCCTTTATAGGGACGATGGTTTCCTGGAGGCCCATTCGCTGAAGGAGGGAATTCCTGGCCTCCTTGAAGGACCGCTCCGCCGCTTCCAGATGGGTGCGCGTCCTATCCAGTGACTGCCGCAGGGGTTCGCTGCGGGACTCCAGCTTCTTCAGGGCAGCGGCCCACATCTCGAATTCATAGCGCCCGTCGGCGATATTCTTTTGCAGGCCGGCGTTTTTCTCCCGAAAGGACCGGATCTGGCCGTCCCAGTACCGCTCCGACTCGGTGCGCCCCTGCGCCGTGTCCCGGACGAGGAACTCCGCCTGCTTCGTCTCCTTCGCGCCAAGGGAATGGTTCCGTTTTTTTAGAAAGCCGGCCAGCTCCTCGATCGAGCCGATGACGGCGGCGGGCAGGCCCCCCGTATCGACCTGGGTCCGGAGCGGTTCGCCCGCCGGTTGCTGGAAGGGGAAAAAGTCATAGCGCTTCAGTCGAAGATGGGTGACGCCCCGGTCGTCTTTCGCAAGCACCGCGCTCAGAGCCCCTTCCCTGTCTCCGCTGTAGGCCCCCGCCGGTATGCCGTGACCGAACCCCTCGGACAGAATCCCTTCCAGGGCCTTTGCGAAAGAGGCCCTGTCGGCCGCCCTGCGTTCCTCCAGGACCGGAGCGGATGCCCTGTCGGCGAGAAGGTCAAGGGCGCGCTGCGTGGCCTTCGCATCCGCCGTATAGACCGCGGCAACCAGGACCGGCCCCCCCCTCACCGCGCTCAATGCTGCCTCGAAAGACTTTCTGAGGTTCCTGATCTCCCGGTCCCAGCGGACAAGGCTGTGGTCGATGCTCTCGATGGTCGCGCGGATCGTCTTGATCCGCTTGAGGGCGTCATCCAGATCCGCCGAAAGCCAGCGATCCTGGGCGAGCAGATCATCGCGCGTCTGTCTCGCCCTGACGAAGGACATCCGGGCTCTTTCCACATGTTCCCGGTACAGATCGTCCCCCTGGCTTTTCTCGTCCTCGATCTGGTTCCAGAGGGCCGTATCCTCCTGGGGCGTCGAGTAGGCTTTGCGCTTGCCGAGTTCATCGGCTGCGGCTTTGCGCACCACGTTGCGGGCATCGGACGGCAGGCTCAGCCAGGGGCTGCTCGACCAGGCCTCCCCGCAGAGGATGAGCGCCGACAGCACCACCGGAATCAGCAAGTTCCCCACCTTCATGAGCGCCTCATGGATAAAGGGGTTGAATCAACCGAAACGCCCTTCCCGCCCGGACCGAGGATAAGCAAAGAGGTCCGGCCTGTCAGGGCGGATTCCAACGCCGGTCTTTTTTCGTTGACAAGGGGGGGTTCCATTCTTACCTTATAGGCATGCACGTTCAAATCCAGAAAGGAGAATACCCGATGATCAACAAAAAGATGTATGCCGCGATCAACGATCAGATCAAGAACGAACTGGAGTCCGCCTATATCTACCTCTCGATGGCGGCCTATTTCCATCAGCAGAATCTCGACGGCATGGCACACTGGATGCGCTGCCAGGTCCATGAAGAGACGATTCACGCCATGAAGTTCTTCGATCACCTCACCGACCGCGGAGAGACGGTGATCCTCAAGGACCTCAAGCAGATCAAAACGACCTGGAAGAGTCCGCTGGAGGCCTGGCAGGACGCCTATGCCCACGAGCAGTTCATCACCGCCAAGATCCACGCCCTGATCAAGATCGCCCGCACAGAGAACGACTACACGGCCGAGCCGCTGCTGGCCTGGTTCGCCAACGAGCAGATCGAGGAAGAAAGCAACACGGACAAGGTCTGCCGCCAGATGGAGATGATCGGCGACAACAAGCAGGGCCTGTTCATGCTGGACCGGGAACTCGGGGCGCGGGCCTTCATGGCCGCTTCTCCCTTCGATCCGGCGGCCTACAATCTGGTCCAGTAGGCCCGGTCAGTCCAGTTTCAGTTTCGCTTCCCTGGCGACCTTGCCGTATTTCTCGATTTCGGATTTCATCAGCGCGCCGAACTGCTCGGGCGTGCCCCCGGCCGCATCGAGCCCCTGGGCAGCCAGCGACTTGATCATATCGGGCGACTTGAGCGTCGCCAGCAGGGCCCGGTTGAGCTTCTGGACAATCGCCTCGGGCGTCTTTTTCGGCGCAAGAATCCCCTGCCAGTTGAGCACCTCAAAGCCGGGCAGTCCGGCTTCGGCAACCGTCGGAACGTCGGGCACGGCAGCCGCGCGTTTCGTGCTCGACACCCCGAGCGCCCGCAGCTTGCCCGACTTCACATGGGGCACCATGGTCGGCATGGTGCTGAACATCATCTGCACCTGATTCGCGAGCAGATCGATCAGCGCCGGTGATGTGCCCTTGTAGGGAACGTGGGTGATGTTGAGGCCCGCCTCGAGATTGAAGAGCTCGGCCGTCATGTGCAGCGACGATCCCGCTCCGGCGGAGCCGTAATTGAGCTGCCCGGGCTTGGATTTGACCAGCGCGATGAACTCCTTGAGATTTTTCGCCGGAACGTCGGGATTGACGACGAGAATGAAGGCGGATGTGGCCAACAGGGCGATGGGAGCGAAATCCCGGATCGGATCGTAGGGGAGTCTCGACTGCAGCACGGGAAGAAAGGTGAGGTTTCCAATGCTGCCCAGAAAGAGCGTGTACCCGTCCGGCTCGGCCTTGGACGCCAGGTCGGCCCCCAACTGCCCGCCCGCGCCGCCGCGGTTATCGATGACGATCTGCTGACCGATGATCGGCGAGAGACGCTGGCCGACGGCACGGGCCAGGATGTCATTGCCGCCGCCGGGAGGAAAGGGCACGATCAGGCGGATCGGCTTCTCGGGATATTCAGCGGCCCAGGCCGGCAGCACGGCGATGCCCTGCCAGACCGAGGCAACGGTGAACAGCAGGCCTGCGACAAGGATTTGCACCATTTTGGTCTTTCTCATTTTCCTTCCTCCTTTTCTTGGCCGGACCTCACTTGACCGTCTTGTTGTAGTTTGCGCCGGGGGTGAGGACGATATTCCAGTATTCACCCGAGCCTTTGACAAAGCGATAGTTGTGGTTCAATCCGGCCGGAATTCGGATCGTCTTGGGGGATTGGACTTTGTGCCACTGATCGCCCAGCAGAACCTCCACCTCCAGCCCGGACATGTCGGAATTGTAACCCTTGAAAATGAAGAGGCTCTCGAATTCATGCTGGTGCGGCTCGATATGCATCTCCGGGTGATCCACGTTCTCGACCGTGCGCATGATCACGTAGATGTTGCCTTCGGGATTGTTGTTGTGGTCTGAAAAGACATACCTCGTACCCGGACCCTTCGTGTGCTTGATCAGTTCCTCCGCGCTCCGGGCCTCGATATCCATAATCAGGTTTTCCATAGCCACCTCCTGGTCGTATTGCATTATCGCTATCAAGCCACCTCCGAGCTGTCAAGCTATTTGAGACAGGATCGAAAAATGTCGAAAAAATCTCTTGACAACCCCCTCGGCCATCCTTTAACCTACAGTACAGAATAATGTTCCACACAATGAAACATCCTTCCCACGCACGGCTTGATGCCGGCAAGCCCGACTTTTCGATATACGTTTCAGGCGGAGGAATCACATGCGGATCACGGCAGTCGAAACCCTTGTCGTCAACATGCCGATGAAGATCTCCGGACCGCCCCCCATGCTGGGAGGAAAAGCGCGCACCAGTATCGACACGCTGATGGTGCGCATCGACACCGATGAAGGCATCAGCGGCTGGGGAGAGGCCTACGGACACCGGATCTGGCCGGCTACCCGTGCGGCGATCGATACGCTGATCGGTGCCCAGTGCATCGGTCGCGATCCGTCCGCCATCGGCGCGCTGATGGACGACCTGCAGCGCAACCTTCATGGCGTGGGCCGAAACGGCCCGGCCATGTATGCGCTGTCGGCGATCGATATCGCGCTCTGGGACATTGCCGGCAAGATCGCCGGTTTGCCGCTGTACCGCCTGCTCGGCGGCAGTGCGCGTCAGGACCTGCCGGCTTACGCCAGCCTGCTGCGCTACGGCGACGCGGGGGCGGTCGCCCATCATACCGCCGAAGCGCTCTCCCGCGGCTACAGGCAAATCAAGGTGCACGAGATAGAAGCGACGCAGATCAGGGCGGCCCGCCAGAGCGCCGGACAGGGCATTCCACTCATGGTGGACTGCAACTGCCCCTGGACGGTCGAGCAGGCAGTGGCCATGGCACGTCAGCTGGAGCCCTTGGAGCTGCACTGGCTGGAAGAGCCGGTATGGCCCCCGGAGAACCACCATGGGCTGGCCGAGGTGCGCCGAAGGGTCAATGTGGCGATCGCGGCCGGCGAGAACGCCATGACCCCCGATTTCAAGAGCATGTTCGAAGCGGGGTCGGTGGGCTACGCCCAGCCGAGTGTCACCAAGATCGGCGGCATCAGCGAGATGCGCAAGGTGATGGCGCTGGCCGAGTCCTTCGGCATCGCGGTCGTCCCGCACTCGGCCTATTTCGGCCCCGGCCTGCTGGCATCGATCCATCTTCTGGCGGCGATGGCGCACGAAACGCCCGTCGAGCGCTTCTACTGTGATTTCGACATGAATCCCTATCACGACGCGATCAACCCCAGGGACGGCCGCCTGGCGATACCCCAGGGCCCCGGCCTCGGCACCGATCCCGACCCGAAGATGATCGAGAAGCTGCGGACAGGATGATTCCTGTCGTCATGTCGGACACCTCTCTCATGGCGTGCGGGCGCAGGATCTCTTTGACATATCCGGGTGCTTCCCTTATCCTCGCCGGAGAGAGAGCAAAAGCCGCAAGTCCCGCTTTGCCAGGGGGGATCTCACCCACCACCAGACCAGAGAAAGGAGAGAACCATGAACAAAGGAAGACCGGTGCCAAAGAGAAGATTCAGGCTGTTGGGCGCATTCGGCATGATGCTTGCGCTGGGGGCGCCTTTCCTGTCGCCTGCCGCCGCAGCGGCCGACACGTATCCGAGCAAACCGATTCGGCTCATCATTGCCTTCGCTCCGGGCGGGAGTACCGACATCGTCGCCCGGATGATCGGCACCAAGCTCTCCGAGCGCCTCGGCAAGCAGGTCGTCCCGGATAACCGCGGCGGCGGCGGCGGCACGATCGGCATGGAAATGGTGGCCAAGGCCGAACCCGACGGTTACACACTGCTGTTCACCTCTTCGGCCATAGCGACCAACCCCCTCCTCTACAAAGTGCCCTTCGATCCCATCAAGTCATTCATACCCATCGCCAAGGTGGGCAGCGGGCCGGCTGTCCTCGCAGTCAACCCCAGCGTTCCCGCCAACTCGGTGAAGGAGCTCATCGCCCTTGCCAAGAACCAGCCCGGCAAACTGGTCTGCGCGGCCGCCGGTGTCGGCAGCTTCGTGCACATGAGCAGCGAACTGTTCAAGCTGATGGCGGGCATCGATTTCAAGATCGTCCAGTTCAAGGGCGGAGGCCCCGCCATGGTCGACGTGATGGGAGGCCATTCCCATATTCTGACCGGCACGCTGACGATGACGATGCCGCAAATCAAGGCCGGAAAGCTCAAGGCGCTGGGCTACGCAGGTTCTCAACGCACCAAACTGATGCCCGAGCTGCCCACGATTGCGGAAGCGGGCCTTCCCGGGTATGAAGCGGCCATCTGGTGGGGTTTTTTCGCCCCCGCCGGCACGCCGAAGGAGATCGTCGACAAGCTGTACAAGGAGATCGCGGTGATCATGAACTCGGATGAGATGAAGCAGGCGTTCGACAAACAGGGTTCCGACGTCGACCTGCTGGGTTCCGCCGATTTCGTCAAGTTCATCGAGAAGGAGACGGTCAAGTGGACGAAGGTCGTCAAGGAGGGAAAAATCCGGGCAGAGTGAGGGCGGCGATCAGTCGCCTGTCCGTCAATCCGCCGCATGTCGCGGATACCGTCGGGCTCCTCGCGAAAGAGCCACAGACGGTCAGGTCTGTGCCTTTTGTGCCGGAAGGAGGAGGGGTGACATGAAAGTGACCTCGGTCGAGGCGATACCGTTTCGTATCCCTTTGGCGGAAAAGAAAGTCTGGGCACGGGGGGCCCTGGATGCGGCTGAGCACGTCCTGGTGCGCATCCGGACGGACGACGGGCTGACCGGCATCGCCGAGGCCCCTCCCCGCCCCACCATCTATGGAGAGTCTCTCCGTTCCATCGTCGCGGCGGTGGAGGACTGGTTCGGTCCGTCCGTCATGGGGCTCGACCCCTACGAGACGGAAAAGGTGCTGGAACGCTTCGAACAATGGGTCGGCAATCCGACGGCAAGGGCCGCGGTGGAGATGGCGCTGACCGACATCAAAGCCAAGGCGGCGGGGGTCCCGATCTATAAGCTGCTGGGCGGCTGGACCGACCGGGTCCGGATCTGCGTCAGGGTTCCGACGGGCAAAGCCGATGCCGTGGTTCAGTCCTGCGTCTCCTTCCATAACCGTTTCGGCATTGACACCTTCAAGATCAAGGTGGGAATGGATCCGGACGAAGACGTCGCAACCCTCCGCGCCGTGCGCAAGACCCTCGGCCCTGCCGTCCGGCTCTGTCCGGACGCCAACCAGGGATACGATCCGCAGACCGCCATCCGGGTGCTCCGTGAAATCGAGGATCTGGACATCACCCTCCTGGAGGAGCCGTGCCCCATCCACAACGATCGGGGCCGGCAGCAGGTGGCCCGATCCACCGCCATCCCGCTCATGGGGGACGAGAGCTGCACAAACCTGGCCGAGGTCCGGCGGCAACTGGAGATGGGGGTGGTCGGCGTGATCAGCATCAAGGTCGCCCGCACCGGCTTTGCCGTCTCCCAGCGCATCGCCCATCTCTGCGAAGCGGCGAGCGTATCCAATCTGTGCGGCACCCAGGCCGACAGCGGCATCGGCGTCATGTGCGGCGCCCACTTCGCGGCTTCCTGCCGCAACGTCAAACTGGCCAGCGAGCTGACCGGCTTCATGGACATGGTGGACGACCTGCTGGTCGAGGCGCCGAAGATCGAGAACGGAACGATCGCGCTGTCGGATCGCCCCGGTCTGGGGGTCGCCATCGACGAAGCCAAACTCAACCAATACAGGATATAGAGCGAATCATGAACATTGCCATACTGGACGACTATCAGGACGTGGTGCGCACACTGCGCTGCTTCGCCATGCTCGACGGCCATCGCGTCACCATATGGAACGATCACTCCAAGGACACGGACATCCTGGCCGAGCGTCTGCGGGACACCGAGGCGCTCGTTCTGATCCGCGAGCGCACGCCCATCCGCGCGCCGCTGATCGCGCGGCTGCCCGCCCTGCGCCTCATCAGCCAGCGCAGCGTCTACCCGCACATCGATGTCGAGGCCTGCACCCAGGGCGGCGTGATCGTCTCTTCCAACCTGGGCGAGGGCAAACCATCCTACGCCACCGCCGAGCTGACCTGGGGCTTGATTCTGGCGGCAATGCGCAGAATCCCCCAGGAGATGATGGCAATGCGGACCGGGCGCTGGCAGTCCACCGTTGGGCTCGGATTGCGGGGGCGCATACTGGGTATTCTGGGCTACGGACGCATCGGCGCCGTTGTGGCCGGTTACGGCAAAGCCTTCGGCATGAAGGTCCTTGCCTGGGGCCGCGAGGCAAGTATCGACAGGGCCCGCACCGACGGGCATGCAGTGGCCGCCACACGGGCAGAACTGTTCGAGCAGGCCGACGTGCTGTCGCTGCACCTGAGGCTCATCGAAGCGACCCGCGGAATCGTCACGGCGGCAGATCTCGCACGAATGAAGCCGGACGCCCTGATCGTCAACACGAGCCGGGCCGGGTTGATAGCGCCAGGGGCTCTCGAAGCGGCCCTGCGTGCCGGCCGCCCCGGCATGGCAGCGGTGGACGTCTATGAGGAGGAGCCGCTGCCCGACGGCAAACACCCGCTGCTGTCCATGGACAACGTCGTGTGCACCCCGCATTTGGGATACGTCGAACGCGATGCATACGAGACGCAATTCGCCGACATCTTCGAGCAGATACTGGCCTACCATGCCGGCCGGCCGATCCATGTGGTCAATCCGGCGGCGCTGCAACCAAAAGAACCGGGTGAAACGCATGATCGAATTTAATATCAAGGATGCGGCCTTCGGCGTAGAGCACGATCCCGAGGGCCGGTTCTGGAACAGCCGCTGGAACCTCCACGAGGAGGTGTTGGCCCAGTATGCCCTGCCGAAGGAGCTGACCATCACGGACAGCACGATCCGGGAGGGGGAAGAGGCGCCGCATGTGGTATACAGCATCGAGGAGAAGCTGCGGATCACGCGGCTGCTCGACGAGATGAACGTCCACGAGATCGACTGCGGTTTCGCCTCCATCAACCAGGGGCATCTCGAATTCCTCAGGGCCCTGGCAAAGGAGGGGCTGAGGATCAAGAAGAGCGCCATCGCACGGATCGATCTGCCCGACTACAAGAAGGGGATCGACAAAATCCTTGAGGCCGGCGCCGACATGGTCCTGTGCGCTCTCTATCCCACCCCCATACCGGGATACGACTGGTCGGACTACTGCCGGAGAGTGAGCGACGCGGTCGGGCACAGCAAGAAAAGCGGCCTGTCCACCGCTTTCTGGATCACCTGCACGCGCTGGGAGGAGCGCTACGCCCTGGACCTGTACCGCGCGGCCGTCGACGCGGGAGCCGACCGGATCAAGACGGCCGGCGGCGGCGTCCTGACGGTTCCCGCCTACAAGCGGCTGGTGGGGCTGCTCAAAGGCATCGCCGGCGATGCCGAAGTGGGTGTCCATGCCCACAACAACTATGGCACGGCGACGGCCTGTACGCTGGCCGGCGTCGAGGCGGGCGCTGCCAACGTGGAAACATCGGTGAACGGCCTGGCGGACGGCGCGGGACTGGCCGCCTTCGAAGAGGTGGTCATGGCCCTGACGGTGATGTACGGCATGGACCTGGGAATCAAACTCGCGCGGATCACGGCGCTCTCCCAGTTGGTCCAGGAGATCTCCGGCATCGCGGTTCAGCCCTACAAGCCGCTCGTGGGAAAATCCGTGTTTCTGGAAACGCCCGACACGCACATCGAAGGGATACTCCGGGCGCGCATCAAGGGGGAGAGCACGCGGGATTTTGTGGAACCCGGCACGATCGGGCAGAAGACGACCCTTCTGTTCGGCCCCGCCGCGCTGGGCGGCAAAAGCATTGAACTGAAGGCCCGGGAGATGGGTCTGGCGCTCGACGGAGATCAGGTGCAGGCGGTGATCGACGCCATGCGGGCCAGGCTCCGCACCGCCGACGCCCTCGAGGAGGACGAAGTGGCCATGATCATTCAACAGGTCTGCGAACAAAAAGCCTGAAGGGCTTTTCCATCACTCTTTCCCTGAAAGGAGGCGGAACGTGAAAAAAGCGATAGGCATACTGGTTTTATTGGCGTTGGTCCTGCCCTCGACGACCTGGGCCCAAAGCTACCCCGACAAACCGATCCGGATCATCGTCGGCTACACGCCGGGAGGGGGCAACGACATCGCCGCCCGGCTCATCGCCCCGAAGCTGTCCGAGGCGCTGGGACAGCCCGTCATCGTGGAAAACAGGCCGGGGGCGGGAACCAACGTGGCCCAGGACTACGTCGCCAAGTCGGCGCCGGACGGCTATACGCTCATGCTGGGTTCCCCGGCGATGACGATCAATCCGTCGCTGTACAGGAACCTCACATTCAACGCGCTTCGTGATTTTACGGGGGTTTCCATGTTCGCCTTCAGCCCCAATATCATCGTGGTGAACCCCTCCGTTCCGGCAAACAACATCAAGGAGCTGCTCGCCCTGGCCCGGAGCAAACCCGGAAAGCTCACCTTCTCGTCCTCCGGCAACGGATCGAGCCAGCACCTGACGGGCGAACTGTTCAAGCTGAAGGCGAAGGTCAACATACTCCACGTCGCCTACAAGGGGACCGCCCCCGCGCTCACGGGAGTGCTCAGCAACGAGGTGGACATGAGCTTCACCAACATCCCCGCCGCACTGGCGCACATCAAGTCGGGGCGGCTGCGCGTCATCGCCAACACGAGCGACAAGCGTTCCGAACTCATGCCCGACGTGCCGACGCTGAAGGAATCCGGCGTGGATGTGAGCACGATCGTCTGGTTCAGCATCATGGCGCCCGCGGCCATACCCCGCCCGATCATCGACAAACTTGCGGGCGTGATGATGAAGATCCCGCACGCACCCGATATGAAGAAGCGCCTGGCCGATATGGGAGCCGAACCCGTCGGAAGCACACCGGACGAGTTCAACAAGTTTCTCCGCGACGAAACGGCGGAATGGGCGGAGGTCATCAAGGCGGCCGGCGTCAAGCTAGAGTAAAAGCATACACTGGCCCGTCGCGCAGACGCACCTGCCGATTCCGGTTCTTTCCTCGCGGCGGGCCTGACTCCGCTCATGACGGCGATACCGCCCTGCGAAGAGAATGAGCAACGCCTTCCGCCGGTACGGCATGGCCGCTTTGCGCTCCAGGCAAGAGACATAAACACGATGGACCCCCTCCGCACACAGGTACACGCGCTGCTTTCACCCCAATCCGTCGTCATCGTGGGCGCGTCGGCGGACTATTCGAAATTCACGGGCAGAACGGTCAAATACGTGCTGAAGCACGGCTATCGGGGCAGGCTCTACGCGGTCAATCCGGCCCGCAGCCACATATCCGGCATCCCCTGCTTCCCCTCCGTGCGGGATCTCCCGGAAGCCGTGGATGCAGCCTTCATCCAGATCGCCGCCAAGGGGATCCCCGCGGTGATCGAGCAGTGCATCGAGAAACAAATCAAGGGCATCATCATCCACTCCGCCGGTCTCGGGGAGGACGGAGAAGAGGGCAAAAGGACCCGGGAGAGGATCCGGTCGCAGGTCCGGGAAGCGGGAATCCGCATTGTCGGGCCGAACTGCGCCGGGATCGCGAACATGACCCGGAACATCGTCCTGTCCCCGATCGTCTGCTACGAGCTCGACGCCATTCCCCGGGGCCGCATCGGCCTCATCTCGCAGAGCGGCGGCCTGACCGGGGCTTACGTCACCCGGGCGGCGGACAGGGGGATCGGGTTCAGCCACGTCATCTCGACGGGCAACGAAATGGATCTGGGCGTCAGCGAGTTCACCCGCTATCTGGTCGAAGACGAGAACACCGATGTCATCGCCATTTTCCTCGAGGCGCTCCGGGACGTGGAGTCATTCCGCGACGCCGCCGTCGCGGCGATCCAGGCGCGCAAGCCGATCGTCGTGCTGAAGGTCGGCCGCACGGAAATCGGGGCCAGGGCCGCCGCATCGCACACGGGCGCCCTCACCGGCGCCGACGCGATCTACGACGCCTTCTTCAGGCAGTACGCAATCACCCGGGTGGAGACGCTCGAGGATCTGTTCGAAGTCCCCGCGCTCTTCTGCAAAACCAAGCCGCCGTCGGGGAGAAAGGTGGGCGTCATCACCACGACGGGCGGCGGCGCCACGATCGTCGTGGAAGCGGCCGCGCAGGCCGGGCTGAAGTTTCCGCCGCCATCCGACGCCGCGGTCCGGGAGGCGACGGCTTTTTTGCCCTCCTTTGCGGCCAAATCCAATCCCATGGACGTCACGATGTCCGGAACGGGGGGCGGATTCAGGAAAGGGCTCGATCTTCTCCTGAAGGACCACACCTTCGACATGATCGTGGGTGTGGTGGGCACGTCGAGCCAGTTCGAACCGGAGCTGGGCGTACAGCCCATCGTGGACGCCTCCAGGGACGCGACGAAACCGCTGGCGGCCTTCTGCAACCCGAACGCGGCCGAGGCGCTCAGACTCTTCGAGAGGCAAGGCATCCCCTCCTTCCGGACCCCCGAGGCATGCGGCCGGGCGCTTGGCTACCTGGTCACGTACGGGGAGGCCGTCGCATCCTTCGACCGGCGAAAGGATCGGCGGCAGGCGCCGGATCCCGCTTCTCCGGCCGCCCGGATGGCGCGAAAGATCCTGACGGGCAAGGGAAGCGTCCTGAACGAGCACGACAGCAAGCGCGTTCTGGCCGCCTGCGGCATTCCGGTAACCAGGGAAATACTGGCCGTCGACCTGGAAGCGGCAAAGCGGGCGGCCGATGAGATCGGCTATCCGGTCGCGCTCAAGGTGATGTCGGCCGACATACCCCACAAGACCGACGCGGGGGTGATCCGGCTGGGGATCCGGTCGGAGGCGGAGCTGACGGCCGCATTCGGCGACCTTGTCGCCCGGGCGAAAGGGATCAGCGCCGATGCGCGGATCGACGGCATTCTGGTCCAGGAGATGGCGGAAAAAGGGGTCGAGGTCATCGTCGGCATGAAGCGGGAACCCGGTTTCGGTCCCGTCATCCTGTTCGGTCTCGGGGGCGTTTTTGTCGAGGTGTTCCGGGATGTGGCTTTCCGGATCCCGCCTTTCTCGCTGTCAGACGCCCGGGACATGATCGAGGAGATCAGAGGATCAAAGCTCCTGAAGGGGTACAGGGGCGCGGAGAAGATGGACGTCGAGGCGATCGCGGAGACGCTGGTGCGCGTCGCGGCTCTTGCGCTCGATTCGGGCGAGCAGATCCGGGAGTTGGATATCAACCCGCTGATCGTCTACCCCGAGGGGAAAGGGGTCAAGGTGGTGGATGCCCTGATCTGCCGGTAGGCTTCGGCGGCGCATCCACCGGGTGAAAGACCGGTCCTTCGCCGGCGGGCGAAGAGAATGGATACAGAGGCAAGGAGCAGGCGAAGATGGATTTTCAGTTCAGCGACGAACAGAAGATGTTCCAGGAAACCGTACGGAGGTTGTCTGTAAAGTATTTTGCGCCCAAGGCATTCACCTGGGAAACGGGGTCGGGAGGGTCCTATCCCTGGGAAAATGCGAAAATTCTGGCGGAGAACGGCCTGATGGGCATGCGCCTGCCCGAGGAGGAGGGCGGCCAGGGGGCCACGCTGATGGACTGCGTGATCGCCATCATGGAGATCACGAAGGTCTGCCCCCACACGGGGGACGTCTTTCAGGCGGGCAATTTCGGCGCCATTCAGCAGATCGCCTTCCTGGGCAACGAATTCGTGAAGCGGACCGTCCTGCCCAAGCTGCTCGCCGGCGAGACGATCATCACGGCGGCGATGTCCGAACCGGACGCGGGCTCGGCCGTGACGGACCTGCGGACCACCGCCCGCTTCGACGGGGATGACGTGGTCATCAACGGCAGCAAGATCTTCAACTCCAACGGCGACAGCGCCGGGTACTACTCCGTCTGGTGCCGCTTCGGCAAGGGCGTCGCGTCCTCCGGCGCCGTGGTCGTCCCCGCCGACGCCCCCGGTTTTTCCCGCGGCAAAACGGAGCACCACCTCTCGGGGGAACACCACTGCATGCTCTATTTCGACGAATGCAGGGTGCCCAGGGAATATGTCCTCATGTCGGAGCAGGGATTCCGGAAGCTGATGTCCGTCTTCAATGTGGAGCGCATGGGGAATGCGAGCCGATCCCTGGCCGTGGCCGAACTGGCCTATGAGCGTTCGCTGCAGTACGTCAAGGAGCGCAGGCAGTTCGACAGGCCGCTCTGCGAATTCCAGGGGATCCAGTGGAAGCTGGCGGACATGAAGCTCCGCATCGAGCAGGCCCGGTGGCTCCTCTACAAGGCCGTGGTCGAGGCGGACCGGGGCCTGCCGTCGGCCCTGGACAGCTCCCTGGCGAAGCTGGCCTGCAATGAAGCCTCCGAATACGTCTGCCGGGAGGCGATCCAGATCCACGGCGGCTACGGGCTGTCCCGGGAATACCCCTTCGCCTACCTGTACGCCCGGGCCAGGGGCTGGGTCATCGCGGGAGGCTCGGTGGAGATGCTCCGCAACCGGATCGCCGTCGAGATTCTGGGAAGGAATTTCGACCAGCGGCCGCCCAAGCCCGTCGTCCTGAAGGAATCATGAATATCCCTTCAATCCATGAGCGCTCCGTGGCAATGTCGGTTACCGGAGCGGTCGAGCGCAGCAATTTCTCGGCCTTTCACGGGAGTGCCGTTTTCAAACCGCCCTATGGGAGGAAAGGATGAAGTACTGTCACCGCTGGGAGGACTTCCCGGAGCAGACCGCCTACTACCTGAAAGACAATCCGGAATGCCGGGGGATCCGAAGCCGCAGAATTTCCGGCGACCGCCTCATGGCCAGCCGGGTGATGGTCGAGGGGGGAGCAAAAATTCCCCGCCATTACCATGAAGCCGAACAGATGGTTTTCATTTTCAAGGGCAAAGCCCGCATCTCCACGGGAGACGATCCCATCCGGACCCTGGGTCCAGGAGACATCTGGGTGGTTCCCTCCAACGTGCCCCACGGCGTCGGGTACGAAGGCGACGTGGAGGCCATCGAAGTGGTGAGCCCGGCCAAGCGCCCTCCGCCAGCCACAGCCATCGGGCCTGAAAGGCGCGTGTCGCCGCGCTGGAAGGCGATCCTGCCGGACCGGCGGCTACGGGCGAAAGTGATCGGCACGCCGGAGCGACCGCCCGTCGCCATCACAGGGAGCAAGAATTCGCGCGCGGAGACGGCCGGGTATTTGCCGATGATCAGGGCAACCGGGTCCTGGCTGCAGTCGATCGACGGTGTTCCCGATCGTTCCGCCGGCAGCGTCACTTGCGCTTCCCGATCATCCGGGGACGCATCGTGATGTCGCCCGTTCCCGCTCAGCGGAGGTATTTTTCATACCACTGAAAGATTTTTTTCCACCCGTCGACGGCGGCCGCCTGCCGATAGCTCGGGCGGTCCACCCCGAAGAAAGCGTGCCCGGCATTATCATACATGTGGAACTCATAGGTCTTGCCCCATTTCTTGAGTTCCGCCTCGGTTTTCGCCACATGCTCGGGTGAAGGGCGCCTGTCCTCCCTGCCGAACAGTCCGAGCAAGGGGCAGCTCAGGTCCTTGGTGTAATCGAGCGGGTCCACAGGCATGCGGGGCGTCAGCCCCTCACGACCCGCCCCCACGCCCCCGCCGTAGCAGTTGACCGCGGCGTCGATCCCCTTGAGCGTGCAGGCGGCCAGGTAGACCTGCCGTCCTCCGGAACAGTAGCCGATAATGCCCACCTTGCCGTTCAGATAGGGCAGGGTGCGGAGATACCGAATGGCACCTTCCACATCCCCCATGGTGCGGTTGTCCGGCATGCCGCCCGCTTCCCGCACGCTGCTGCTGTTTGCCTCGGGCGTCCCCTTGCCTTCGCGGAAATGGAGATCCGGACAGATGGCGGCATAGCCGTGATGGGCGAATCGGCGGGTGATCTCCATGGTCGCATCGTCCCAGCCGGGCAGGTGATGGATGACCACCACCCCGGGGTAGGCACCCGGGCCAGCCGGCCGCGCCAGGTACGCATCGATCATGTCGCCCTCATGACCGCGCAGGTGCAAGGTCTCGGCCGTCAGGGCCCGATAGCGCGCCCT
>JBFMBA010000093.1:0-19067 GCA_040755475.1 Thermodesulfobacteriota bacterium | reverse complement strand
TGCCGCGCCGATCTTCAGCCAGCTTCTCTGATCCTTGATCATGTTGAGTTCCTTGATACCTTTGATGTCGATGAGAAAAAGCGGCATCTTCATCTTTGGCCCTTCGATGCGGTCCTTCATCAGGCCCAGCAGATCGGACCCGCCGGCCAGGACGGCCGCCTTTTGCTGATGCCTGGAAAGGACGGAAAGAGCCTGGGAGACGCTCGTGACTTTATGGTAATCAAAAGGTTTCATGAAGTGCTCCTTTCAGATGGGGTTAGGCCTTCGATCCCTTGCTGCGCCCTTCCAGTATCGGCCGGATGTTGATCGGCAGTTCGTTGAAACGCACCCCGAGGGCGTTGGAAATCGCATTGGCGATCGCCGGAGCGGGCACGCTGTAGGGAGGCTCCCCCAGCCCCTTGGCCCCGAAGGGGCCGACGGGGTCCATGGTTTCGATGAACAGGGACAGGATCTCCGGCGTGTCCTTCATGGTGAAGAGCTTGTAGTCCACGAGGTTGGGATTCACGCAGATCCCCGAGTCCTTGTCGAAGATCATCGCTTCGGTCAAGCCCATACCCATGCCCTGAATGGCGCCCCCCTCCACCTGGTTTTCGGCGCCCAGCAGGTTGATGGTCCTGCCCAGATCGTGGGCCGCCACCAGTTTGACCAGCCGGACCTTCCCGGTCAGGGTGTCCACGTCTACCTCCACGAAATGCGCCGCGAAACAGTAGGTCACCACCCCCTTGGGCAGGGAGCCGGTTCCCCGGCCGGTAATGGCGGCAGGCGCCTTTCTCATCACGCTGGCGATAGAAATGCCCTTGTCGGAGCCCAGGGGGTAGATGGTCCCGCCTCTGGCCTCGAGGTTCTCCTTGCCCGTCTTCAACTCCCGGGCGGCGATCTCGAAAAGCTGCTTTTTGGCATCGGCGGCTGCGAGCTTGATCGCCGTTCCGCCCGTGATCGTCTGCTTGCTACCCGCCGAACTGCCCGTATCCAGTGTGACTTCCGTATCGGCTGCGGTCACCGAAATGGCGTCCATGGGGATGCCGAGCTCTTCGGAGGCGATCATGGCCATGGTGGATTTCTGGTTTCCACCGATATCGGCGGTGCCGACCAGCACGTTGACCGTTCCGTCGGAGTTGATCTTCACCATCCCCGCGCTGGGCACCGTCATGGCCCCATGGCGGCAGGAATGGATGGCCATCCCGAAGCCCTTTTTGACGGGGCCCGGGGAGGCGCCGGGTTTCTGCCGTTTTTGCGTCCAGCCGAACGCTTCGGCCCCTTTGCGGATGCACTCTTCCATGCCGTTGCTGGAAAAGGGCGTTTTCCGGTCCTGGTCGCCGTCTTCGAGACGGGCATGGTTTTTCAGGCGGAACATCACCGGATCCAACCCCAGTTTCTCCGCCATGATATCCATGTGAACCTCCTGGGCGAACTGGCCCTGGGGATGGCCCACGCAGCGCATGGCGCCCCCCTCCGGTTTGTTGGTGTACAGGGTGTACCCTTCCGCTTTCAGGTTGGGGCACCGGTATACCGCCTTCATGGTCTCGATGACATTCATGGCCCCGTCGAGGTGGCAGTAGCCTCCCATATCCCCTATGACCCGGGCCTGTATGGCGGTCAGGGTCCCGTCCTTTCTGGCCCCGTACTTGAGGTAGGAGATGGAGGGGTAGCGGTGGTGGGTGGACAGGAAGTTCTCCTCCCGGCTGAGTTCCATCCGCACCGGATGGCCGGTCTTCATCGAGAGGATCGACGCCAGCACGCTGTATCGTTCCGGCTGGATCTTGTCCCCGAAGCCTCCCCCCATGAAGTCACAGATGACCCGAACCTTGCTCATCGGGATCTTGAAGATGTAGGCCAGACCCGCCTGGGTCCCGAAGGTGTACTGGAGCGAATCCCAGACCGTCAGCCTTCCCCTGTCCCATCGGGCCACGCACACGCGGGGTTCGGCGGTCACGTGCTGCAGCATGGGGGTATCGTATCTGCTTTCGAAAATCAGGTCGGCCTCCTGGAAGCCCTTTTCGATGTTTCCCCGGTTCAGCAGGACAGGCTTTCCCCCCAGGAGATTGCCCTTGGGGTGTACTTTGGGGGCGGATGGCTTGAGGGCTTCCTCGGGGTCGAGGACGAAGGGAAGGGTCTGATACTCCACCTTGATCAGGTCCAGGGCCTCCTGCGCCCGGTCCTCGTCCACCGCGGCCACCGCGGCGATGTTGTCGCCCACGTAGCGGGCGGTGTCGGTTAGGATGGGCATGTCATGATGGCCGCGGCCCGGACACTTGTCCCAGGAAAAGGCGGCGATATCCCCGGGGGTGAGGACGGCCAGGACGCCCGGGAGGGCCCTGGCTTTCTCCGCGTCGATCCTCACCACCTTGGCGTGGGGATGGGGACTGCGCAGTATCTTTCCGAACAGCATGCCCGGAAGATAGACATCGGAGGCATAGATGGCCTGGCCGCTGACCCGCTCGGCGCCATCCAGTTTCGGGTGGCGTTTTCCTATGATCATCATTTCCTTTGCCATGAGGCATTCTCCTTTCTATCCTCTCTGGGCTGCGGCCATGGCCGATTGAAGGATTTTGGGATAGGCAGAGCATCGGCAGACATTGCCCGAAAGGCCTTCCATGATCTCCTCCCGGGTCGGACGGGGGGTCTTGTCAAGCAGGGCCTTGACCGACATGATCTGGCCGGGGGTGCAAAAACCGCACTGCACCCCGTCGTGCTCCAGGAATGCCTCCTGAATCGGGTGCAGCTTTCCCCCCTTGAGCAGTCCTTCGATGGTGAGGATCTTCCTGTTGTCGGCCTCGACGGCCAGCAGGGAACAGGCGTAAACGGCCTTGCCGTCCATCAGGACCGTGCAGGCCCCGCAGCTCCCCCGGTCGCAGAACTTCTTCGTTCCCGTGAGGCCGAGTTCCTTCCGCAACACGTCGAGCAGCATCCAGTGCGATCTGACCTTCAGGCGACGGGTCTTGCCGTTCACGTTGAGCTGGATCCAGGCCTCCCTCACCGCGGGAGGCGGGCCCGCCTCGGCGATGGGAGGCAGGGAAAGGGGGGCGAGGGTGATCGAAGTGGCGATGGCGGTGGTCCCCATCCCTTTCAGGAAGGTGCGTCGGGAAAAATCCAGCGGTTTTTTCAGGTGCTCCTTGTCCTCTTTCGGCCTTTTCTCCTGTTCATCCATAATGATTTCCCTCCTTTGGCATGAATGAATGACGGTGCAGTGACCGCAAAAGCATCCGGCAAATCCCCCCGTCATGCGGGGTTGCGGTGTGCATCCAAAAAAGAACGGTCCACAACCGGTCCACACACCCCACGGGTGGGCAGCTCTGCACAGACTATCGGAGTTTCAGGGCTCTGATCGCTTCCCCTTCTTCCAGGACGAACTGCTTGTATCGATCACCGGGTTGACAGAAGGGTTCGATTCCGAGCTTGTCCAGTTTTGTGACGACTTCGGGATCGCTGAGGGATTCTTTGACGGTCTGGACCGGGACACCCGGCGCCCGTGACAGCCTGGGAGCCAGGATCCTGCCGGCGACGTCCGTACCGCCGCCCGCGGGCCACGGAATGATCAGGGTGATCGTCTTGGCCGGCCGGTCCCTGGACGAGCCGTCCGGGGGACAGGCCAGCATCAGCGCCAGGGCGACCATCAAGCATAGAACCGGGGAGGCCAGGGACGGGCGGGGGTGGGGGGTGAACGCCTGTTGAGGACGAAACATCTTGATCTTCATGGCAGTTCTCCTTCAAGATCAGGGTAATGCCGTGCTCGATTTTCGCCGCTGTGCGCCCTATCTGCCACACTTTGTCACAACAGTCAATGAGCGATTTCAAGACCTTTCCGAGGATCGGCCTTGAAAGAATCGAAGAAATATTCTAATAAAATATCTGGATCCCGAGGGCCGGCGGTGGGCCGGACGAATGTGAGGAAAGGCGAGCCGTCCCTGCGGCGGCATGAGCGAACCGCGTGATCGACACCCATGCACACCTGGAGATGGAGGCCTTCGACGGGGACCGCGAGGAGGTTCTCGAGCGGGCGGCGGCAGCGGGGCTTACCGCGATCATCACCGTGGGAACGACCCTTGCCGACTGTGAAAAAGCCGTGACCCTGGCCCGGCGCTATCCCCCTCTCTACGCGGCGGTCGGCATCCATCCCCATGAAGTCAAGGGCGTGGACGGCGGGACCTGGGATAGGATTCGCGGCCTGGCGCGACGCGAAAAGGTGGTCGCCATCGGCGAGATCGGCCTTGACTTTTTCTACGAGCATTCCCCCCGGGCAATCCAGATCCGGCGCTTTGGCGAGCAGCTTGATCTGGCGGAGGAGCTCGGTATGCCCGTGATCATCCACAACCGGGAGGCCCACGGGGAGACGCTCGGGATCCTCCAGCCGCGGCAGGGCCGGCTTCGCGGGGTGCTCCACTGTTTTTCCGGAGACCGGGCCATGGCCCGGCGGTGCCTCGATCTGGGGTTCCACCTTTCCGTGGCGGGTCCCGTCACCTACCGCAATGCCGACCGGCTTCGGGAGGTGGCCAGGGATATACCGCTGGAGAGGCTTCTCATCGAGACGGATGCCCCGTACCTGGCCCCGCAGCCTTACCGCGGAAAGCGGAACGAGCCGGCCTACATGGCGGAGACGGCGGAATGCCTGGCGCGGACCCTGGGCATGCCGCCCGGGGAACTCGGGCGGCGGACCGCCGAAAACGCCCGCCGGCTCTTCGGGATCGGCGACGGGGCAGGGGGGCGGTGAGGGGCGTGATCATGAAGAAGACGGTGTATGTCCTGTCGGGCGGCGAACTCGGTGATCCGGACTTTCTCCGGGAACGGGCCGCGGCGGCGGTGCCTGCGGCGCTCATCTGCGCCGACGGCGGCGCGCGCCATCTGACGGCTCTGGGGATGATTCCCACGCTCATCGTGGGAGACATGGATTCGCTGGACCGGGAAACCCGGGAGCGTTATGCCTCGATGGGCGTCACCATGATCCTCCACCCCCGCGGGAAAGATCAGACCGATACCGAACTGGCGCTCCGGGAGGCCTTTGGCATGTCGCCCGACGAGATATGGATCTGGGGGGCGCTGGGGGGGCGGATCGATCACGCCCTGGCCAACCTGTCCCTTCTGGCGCAGGGCATGGACCGGGGGGTCGAGGTCCGGTTGATCGACTCGTGGTGCGAACTCTTTCTGGTCACGGGGCGCACGGTCATCGAAGGGCAGGCAGGTCAGACCATCTCCCTCCTCCCTTTCACGGAACAGGTGACCGGCGTCACGCTTACGGGCTTCCAGTACCCGCTCACGAAGGCGGTGATGACCGTCGGGCACCCCTGCGGCGTGAGCAACGTCCTGGAGGCCGGGCGGGGGGTAGTCGAAGTGGAGACGGGATGTCTCCTGGCGGTGAGGTTTTTCCGGCCGGGTGATTTTCCGGGGGAAGGCGAGAGGTGAAACCCTTCAGGGTATTGACCATCGCGGGGTCGGATTCGGGCGGGGGCGCGGGCATCCAGGCGGACCTGAAGACGATCACCGTCCTGGGCGGATTCGGCATGAGCGTCGTCACCGCACTCACGGCGCAGAACACCCTGGGTGTGCAGGGCATCCATGACGTGCCGCCCGACTTTGTGGCCGCGCAGTTCGATGCGGTGGCCACGGACATGGGGATCGACGCGGCCAAGACGGGTATGCTGCCCACCGCGGAGGTCATCCGTGTCGTCGCCGGGAAGATCCGTCAGTACGGGGTGACCAAGCTCGTCGTCGATCCCGTGATGGCCGCCACGGGAGGTATGCCGCTGATCCGCGGGGCGGCGCTGAGCACCCTCGTCGCCGAGCTCGTCCCGCTGGCCTTCATCATCACGCCAAACCTGGACGAGGCGGAGGCCCTCTCCGGCGTCCGCATCGCCACGCGCAGCGACATGCAGGAAGCGGCCCTTCGCATCCGGGACATGGGGGCGCGGCATGTGGTCGTCAAGGGAGGGCATCTGCCCGGCGACGCGGTGGACCTGCTCTATGACGGGGAAGAGTTCCGGGAGTTCGTCTCGCCGCGGATCGACACGAAGGACAGCCACGGGACCGGATGCACCTATTCGGCGGCGATGGCCGCCGGGCTCGCCTTCGGGCAGGATGCCGCCGGGGCCGTTGCGACGGCGAAGCGCTACATCACGGCGGCTTTGCGCCATGCCTGGCGTCTGGGGGCAGGGCATGGGCCGACGAACCACCTGGCGCCGCTTTTGATGCCGGAAGAGGGGCGGTCGATGGAGCGGCCGGGCGTGTGGAAAGAGGCCTGAGGAGGGAGGCGGACGCCGGCGGCAGAACCCTGGAAATCATACGCCCCCTCCAGGGGGCCTCCAGGGGGCCGGGAGCGCACGCCGCAAGCACTGCCCGGCAGGCGGGACAGGGGTCGCAAGGCATATGGAACGCCCCCGATAAGGCACCAATCTTTTATACCCCGGGAGGTCCACGTGTCGCTGGATGAGGCCGCCGCCGTCGTTCGCCGGCTGCGCGGGGCAGGCCACGAGGCCTATCTCGTCGGCGGCTGTGTCCGTGACATGCTGCGCGGCGCCATGCCGGAGGATTTCGACATCGTCACGTCGGCCCGGCCGGAGCAGGTGCGGACGCTTTTCGCCCGGACGGTTCCCATCGGCGCCCGCTTCGGTGTGGTTCTGGTCGTCGAGAAAGGCCGCACTTACGAGGTGGCCGCATTCCGGTCGGAGACCGACTATGTCGACGGGCGCCGCCCCTCCCGGGTCGCCTATGCGACCGCCGAAGAGGACGTCCGCCGCCGGGATTTCACGGTCAACGGCCTGCTCATGGATCCGGAGACGGGACGGGTCATCGATTACGTGGACGGACGCCGCGATATCGAAGGGCGTCTCATCCGCACGATCGGCGATCCGATGGAACGGTTCGCCGAGGACCATCTGCGGATGATCAGGGCGGTACGGTTCACCGCGGTGCTCGACTACGCCATCGACCCGGCAACCCTGGCCGCCATCCGGCGGCAGGCGCCGGGTGTGCGGCGGATCAGCGCGGAGCGGATCCGGGAGGAGCTCAGACGGATCATCACCAGCCGCGGGGCGCGGAAGGGGATGGAACTCCTGGCCGAGTCCGGCCTTCTGGCGGAGATCCTTCCCGAGGTGCTGGCCCTTCGGGGAGTCGCTCAGCCGGCAGGCTTCCACCCCGAGGGGGATGTGTGGGAACATACCCTCCGGATGCTCGCCCTTCTTCCCGACGTGGACGGAGGCGCTCCCCCCCGTCGGAAGGCGCTTGAAGCGCCGAGCCCCGAGGGGCGCCCGGGAGATCTTTCCGGGCACCCCGGCCCCCCGGCGGAGCACCCCCGGGGGGGGCTGGCCGGGAGCGAGACGCCGGTGCCCTCTGCAGAGCGAAACAGGTCCTGCCTCGCCTGGGCGGTGCTCCTGCACGACATCGGCAAAGCGGTCACCCGTTCCGAAGACGAATCGGGTATCCACTTCTACGGCCATGTGCAGCGGGGGGGGGAGATCGCGGCCGCGATCCTCCGGCGGCTCCGTTTCTCCCTGGAGGAGACCGAGACGATCCTGGCCCTTGTCCGCGGACACATGCTTTTTATGGATGTGCAAAAGATGCGGCCCAGCCGGCTGAAGCGCTTCCTGAGGCAACCCGATTTCCCTCTGCACCTGGAGCTTCACCGCCTCGACTGTCTGGCAAGCCATGGCCTGCTCGATCATCACCGGTTCTGCCTCGGGAAACTGGAGGCGTACTCCGGTGCGGAGCTCCGGCCCGCCCCGCTTCTGACCGGCAAGGACCTCATCAGGATGGGGTATAGGCCCGGCCCCCTGTTCCGGGAGATCCTCCTCGCGCTGGAAGAGGCGCAGCTGAATGGGGAGGTGACCGACGCCGAGGAAGCCCGCCGGCTGGTGCAAAGGGGCTGGGGCGGGCGCGACGGAAACACGTGAACTCATGAAACGGGCCATGGTCGACGGAACGCGCATCAGGCAGCGGACATACGGTTTGATCGGGCTGGTCATCCTGCTGCTTCTCTTCTGGGGCTGCGGCCGCCCCGCCCTGCGCGATCCGTCGCCGATGGCCGAATCCCCCGAGAGAAGGGCGGTTCCCCGGTTGGGCTATACGATTCAGACCGGGGCTTTCGCCCGTGTGGAAAATGCGGCACGGATGGCCCGTGCGCTTCAGGACAAGGGGCTCGACGCGACCTATTTTGCGGCCCAAAAGGGGCTCTACAAGGTCCGCTTCGGCAATTTCGCGGCGAGGGAGGAGGCCCGGGTCCGGGCCCAGGAGATGCGGCAGGCGGGCATCATCGAGGAGTTCTATATCGTGACCCCCGATGAGCATCCGGCCGCGAAGCGGGCCGAGATGGGCGAGGCGTACCTTCGGGAAGCGCTGGTTCGCTCAGCGCGAAATTTCCTGGGCGTTCCCTACCTCTGGGGCGGGGTTTCCGTGGAGATGGGCTTCGATTGCAGCGGGCTGACGATGACCGTCTATCAACTCAACGGATTCGACCTCCCCCGCACCTCCCGGGAGCAGTTTGCGGCGGGCCGTCCCGTCGATCGCGCATCCCTGAAACAGGGAGATCTCCTCTTCTTTTCCAGGGGGGGGGGCAGGGTGTCGCACGTAGGTATCTATGCGGGAGGCGACCGGTTCATCCACGCCCCGGGAAAAGGGCAGCGGATCAGGGTGGATGTGTTTTCGAGGGGCCAATACGGCCGCATGTATGCAGGTGCGCGATCCTACCTGTGACGGCTTTCCCGGACCTGGGGCGATGCCGCCCCGCCTTGCGGCAGCCCTGTTTTTCCGCCGGGGTTGATGAATCCCCCGATCTTTAGTAAGGTACCGCCCGTTTCGTATCCCCTGACGGGATGGGCAGACGCTATGAAGGGGTGGGCGTCATGGGCATCCGGACCCGGATATACACAGGCGAGGTCCCGCGGCGCGCCCCGGCCCCGCATCGGCGGGCAGCGACGGAAATGCGGGAGATCGCCAGGATTCCCGTTATCCCCTGCTGTCGCCGGGCGAACCGGGGGAGTTGCCGGGTCGAAAAAGCCCGGCGCGTCGGGGGACCATGGGTGCCAGAGGTTTCAACATGCGTTTTTCGCTTTGGCTGACGGTCTTGTTCGCACTGGTCCTGAACCTCTCGGGGTGCATGAAGGCCGCAGAAAAAATAACCGCCGCGCCGCCCGAGGAGCGGGGGGAAAAGGCCGGGCCGCCCCTTCCCGATGCAGCGGCGGTTCCCGGGGTGTACCAGGAACGCCGGCAGGAGCCCGATGCCGACGACTGGAGCATCCCCCTGATCCTGGCGGCCTCTGCCGGCCGGTATGAACGGGAGGGCGACGAGACGAAGGCGCTCCACATGCTGGACCGGGCGGCGGAAGCCTTCGCTGCCCGGGGAGAGGCTGCCGGCGAGGCGATGGTGATTGGCCGCAAGTTCATCCTCCTGATGCACGCCGGTCGCGAGCGGGAGGCCCTTGCCCTGCTCGGGGAGGGCCGCGAGAAATGGCCGCAGCCGCTTCGGGCGTTCCCGAATTTCCTTCGGGGCCGCCACGCCCTGCTCCGGGGCGATTTTGCCGAGGCCCGCACGAACCTGCACCGCTCGCTTCAGGAAAACGCCGATTACAGAAAGGATCCCTTCCTGCTGGCACTGAGGCGCGATACCGAGCTGGCCGCCGGGATGACGGCTGTGCTTTCGGACCGCCTGCCGCGCCTGCAGGCGGTCTATCGCCGCCCGGACCGGGAATCCGGGATGAGCCCCGCCGGCGGTAGCGGCGCCCATCTGAAGGACGCCCTTGCGCTGAACCGGGAACTGAAACAGACGAAAATCGGCCCGCTGATTCCCCCCGCCGATTTCCAGAGGGCCGAAGCCGCCGCATTCACCTTCATGGGGCTGGAGGAGGGGATGCGGGGCGACAGCACGATATCATTCCTCTACCTCCACTACGCGGGGGATCTGGCGCGGGCGGCGGGCGACCGCCTGGGGGAGATGTGGAGCCTCCTGTTTCTGGGCGAGCTGGGGCTGGGCACGGAGGGGCGCGCCGAAGGTCTTCGGGCGGCGGGGCGGCTGCGTGAAATGGCCGACTTCTGTCAGGCGGCACCCTACCGGGTCTGGGCAAGGCTTCTTCAGGCGCGCTACGTCCTGGAGCTGGGACGTCGCGACGAGGCGATTGCATCCCTGCGGGAGGCGGAGGCGATCCTCTCGGTCCGGATGCCCGGGCCGGAGCCGGAGATGCTCACGGGGATCTTTCGGATCCAGCGCCGGGCCGTCTATGACTATCTGGTCGATCTGCTGGCTGCCGAGGGGCGTGTCGGGGAGGCATTGACTGCGGCGGAGAAGGCAAAAGCGCTCATGACGGCCGATCTCCTCAACGGGCGGCGCATCGGGGGGACGCCGCTGGAGCGGGATCTGCTCGAACGGGAGGCCCGGCTGCAGGAGAAGGGCGCCCTGCTCCGGCGGCGGATCCTGCACCTGTCCGGCGATAGGCCCACCGGCGAGCTTATCGGCCGGCTCAGGGACAACGACGAGGCCCACCGTGCGCTGCTCGCCCGGATCGGGAAGGAGGCGGAAAGGCTTCTCCCCTTCCTCCAGGTCAGGGGCATCGATCCAGCCGCCCTGCAGGGTTTTCTGGATGAGGACACCACCCTGTTCGCCTACTTTGTCACCGACCGGGGCCTCTACACATGGGCGATACACCGGAATGTGATTCATCTGGAGCGGATCGACCTGCCGCGCACCGAGCTCAGGCGCTTCGTCCTGGACTGCCTGGAGGCGATCCGCACCAGGAACAGGAGAAGAACGGAGAGCCTCACCCGCAGGGCTTACGACCTGCTGCTCAAACGGGTCATCCCCTTTGTGTCGGGCGAACGGATCGGTTTCATCCCCGACGACTGTCTGATCTACTTCCCTTTTGCCGCGATGAATTACCGGGGAAAGGCGATCGTCGAAGGCTTTTCGATCTTCCAGATCCCGACAGCCGGCATGCTCGAGCGGGCGGTAACTGAAAGGACGCAGCCGGGAATGCGTCTGCTGGCCATCGGAGATCCCCATCCGGCAGACGGGACGCCGGATCTGCGGCATGCCGGTGAGGAGCTCAAAGCGGTCAGAAAGCGGGGCGGCCCGACGACGGTTCTCCAGCACGGGCATGCGTCCGGGGCGAATGTGAGGAAGCGGATGGCGGATGTGGACATCGTCCATTTTGCCGTCCGGGGACGGTTTGATCCCGGCGACCCGCTGCGCTCGGGCCTGCTGCTGTCGCCGGACACAGGCCCGGACGGCGCCCTGAACGCGCTCGAGGTCTTCGGGCTTAGGTACCAGGGGCGTCTTGTCGTGTTGAGCGGCTGCGACACCCGGCCGGCGGCCGATCCCGAGGGACGGAGCTACTCCGTCCTGCTGCGGGCCTTTCACCACGCGGGCAGCCCCTCGGTCATCTCGACGCTCTGGCTGGTGGACGACCGGTCGGCCGCCCGTCTACTCGAGATATTGTATCGTCAAGTGGACAGAAGAAGAACCCTTTCCGATTCGCTCCGGGCGGCGCAGCGTCAGATGGTCCGGGAGGGGGTTCCCCCTCATGTCTGGGCTGCCTTTGTATTGTCGGGAAGGTATTGAAACGAACGGCCGCCGGCCGTTGAAACAAGAAAGGGGAGTTATGAATAGCGACAATGTCTTGGTTACCGGGGGGTGCGGCTTCATCGGGAGCAATTTCATCGGTCATCTGCTGGCCGTCGCGGATTTCAAGGGGCGGGTGATCAATGTGGACGCCCTCACCTACGCGGGAAATCCGGAAAACCTGCGGGATGTGGAGGAGACCTGGCCGGGGCGGTATCTGTTTCAAAGGGGCGACATCTGCGACGCTTCGCTTCTGCTGAAGATCTTTGAAGAGCAGGAGATCGACACGGTCGTTCATTTTGCCGCCGAGTCCCATGTGGACCGTTCGATCCTGCGGCCGGACGGCTTCGTACAGACGAACATCATCGGGACGTTCAACCTGCTGGAAGCGGCCAGAGCACGGGGAAAGGCTTTCCGGCTCTTTCACCACATCAGCACCGACGAGGTATACGGCAGCCTTGGCCCGGAGGGTTCGTTCACCGAGGAGACCCCCTATCGGCCGAACAGCCCGTACTCCGCTTCGAAAGCCTCATCCGACCATCTCGTCCGGGCCTACCACGAAACCTACGGCCTCCCAACGACGATCTCCAACTGTTCCAACAACTACGGCCCCTACCAGTTCTCGGAAAAGTTGATTCCCCTTGTGATACTCAACGCCCTGGAGGGGAAGCCCCTGCCCGTTTATGGAGACGGGAAGAACGTCCGGGACTGGCTCTACGTGACCGACCACTGCGAGGCGATCCGGCTGATCATGGAGAAGGGACGCCGCGGGGAGACCTACAACATCGGGGGCCGCGCGGAGATGGAAAATATCGCCATCGTGGAGCGGATCTGCGACCTGGTGGACGAGCTTGCGCCGTCTCCCGGGGAGGGCTCCCGCCGCCGGCTTATCACCTTCGTGAAGGACCGGCCCGGCCACGACCGGCGCTACGCCATCGACTGCTCGAAACTGGAGCGGGAGATTGGCTGGTCTCCGGCGGAATCCTTCAATACGGGCCTGCGGAAGACCGTTCGGTGGTACCTCGATCACCCGGACTGGAGCCGGCGGATCCGGAGCGGCGAGTACCAGTCCTGGATCCGCGAGCAGTACGGGAAGGAAGCCTGACCCCCTCCCGGACCGGGCCATCGTCACGGCCAACATCCCCTTGAGAAGGGCGGAAAAATTTGCTAGAAAAGATAGAGACTTCGGAAAAACGCGCGGTTCGGCCCCCGCCCCCGGCCGGGTTCAGCCGGCAGGCAGCGGGGGGCGATGAAACAGGAGATGTGAAAGGAGGCACGGCATGTCAAAAACGGACGAGGCATTGAAGGAAGCATTCGCGGGCGAGTCCCAGGCCAATCGGAAATATCTCGCCTTTGCGGCAAAGGCGGATCAGGAAGGGCACCCCCAGGCGGCGCGTCTGTTCAGGGCCGCGGCGGAGGCGGAGACCGTCCATGCCCACAACCACCTGAGGGCGCTCAAGGCGGTCCGCGGCACTGTCGAGAATATGGAAGAGGCGGTCGCCGGGGAGAGCCACGAGTTCAAGTCCATGTACCCGGCCATGATCGACGCGGCCAAGGCGGAGGGAAACAAGGAGGCGGAGCGGTCCTTCCACTATGCCAACGAGGTGGAAAAGGTGCATGCCCGGCTCTACCAGGAGCTCCTCGCAGGGCTTGCGAAAGCCGGCGAGACATACGCCTATTACGTCTGCCCCGTCTGCGGTTATACGGCGGAGAGGGAGGCGCCCGATGTGTGCCCCGTCTGCGGCACCAAGGGGAAGATGTTCAAAAAGGTGGAATAGAAAGGGGAACATCATGGAACCACGTCTGAACGCACTGGACATCGCGCTGAAAAACGAGATGAACGAACACCATTTCTACAGGAAGAACGCGGAGCGGACAAAAAACACCGTAGGAAAGGCGATGTTCGAGCAGATCGCGGCGGAGGAGCTGGAACACTACGAACGGCTCAAGCAGCTGGCGGAGAGCTGGAAAAAGGATGAGAAATGGCCGGAGACCATCCCGCTGAAGGTGAAGGATACGGAGGTGCGGTCCATTTTCGGCAGAGCCACGAAGGCAAGCGGGAAGGCGGCCGCCGACGGGGATGACGACGATCTGAGGGCCGTCCGAACGGCCATCGACTTCGAGGCCAAAGGGGCCAAGTTCTACGCGGAGCTCCGGGACAAGTCGGACGATCCGAAGGAGAAGTCTTTTTTCGGCCTGCTGGCCGACATCGAGCATGAACACTTCGCCTCGCTGAAGGATACGGAAGAGTTCTTCGTCGACCCGGGCGGCTGGTATCAGAAGGCCGAGAGTTCGGGTCTGGACGGGGCGTAGCCGAATCATACCCCCGCCGGGGGAGCGGATAATCCGGTGAGCCCTCCCGTCGGGGGAAGGCGAAGATGACGGTTCATCAAGTTGCCGGGCGCACCCCGACCCCCCGAAACCGCCCGGCGGGCCGGGTGGGGCGGCGGATCAAGAGAGCGGCGTCAGCGCCTGGAATACCCGCCCGGCCGGCGCGGAAAGCCGCTCGTCGCCCTGCGGCGGTTCAGGCTTCGGCCTTTTGGCGGTCGGACTCGATCGCCTCGATCCTCAGGCTCAGGTCGTTCCAGGTGTAATAGAGATCCTCCAACTGCGCGGTGATGGCCCTGAGCTCCTGATTGAGCTGCCTGATCCGCTCGGGATCGCGGTAGATCTCCGGTTCGCAGAGGATCCGTTCGTTTTCCTTCTGGTTGGCCTCGAGAAGGGCGATCCGTTTTTCGGTCTCGGTCAGTTCGCGTTTCAGTGCCGAAGTGGCGCGGGCGATCCGGCCGCGCGCCTCGGCCTCCCGCCGTTTTTCCTCCCTGGTCTTCCGGCTGCGCTCCTGCGTTTTGGGCTCAGCGGGATCCGGCGCTCTGTGTTCCTGCGTCACGGTCGCTGCAACTTCCGGCTGTTCCGACGGCGGGGCCGGCGGCGCCGGGGGAGGGGGCGACAGCTCCTCCCGGCGCTTTTCGATGAAGTAGGAGTAATTGCCCGGGTACTCGCGGCAGACGCCCTCTCTGAGCTCGAAGACACGGGTGACCAGGCAGTCGAGAAAGAAGCGGTCGTGGGAGACGATCAGGACCGTGCCCTGGTATCCGAGCAGGGCGCTCTGAAAAATCTCCCGGGTCTTCAGATCGAGGTGGTTGGTGGGCTCGTCGAGGATCAGGAGGTTCGTGTCCGTCAGGAGGATCTTCAGCAGGGCCAGGCGTGATTTCTCCCCGCCGGAGAGGACGGCGATCGGCTTGTGGATATCGTCCCCGGAAAACAGAAAGGCGCCCAGGAGGTTTCGCCTCTCCTGGTCGCTGCTCCGGGTTCCCGCGGCGTTCACCTCCTCCCAGATCGTCCGGCGGTAGTCCAGGTTCTGGGCGCTCTCCTGGGAGAAGCAGGCCATCTTGACGTTGAGCCCGCAGCCGACCGTGCCCGCGGTCGGCGCCTCCTCGCCGCTGAGGATCCGGGAAAGGGTCGATTTGCCCGCCCCGTTTACCCCCACGACGGCCGCCTTTTCCCCCCGGTAGAGGGTGAAGTGTACGTCGGCAAAAACGTTCAGCGCCCCGTAGGATTTGGCCAGGCCGCGGATCGCCAGCACCTCCTTGCCGCTCCGGGGGCTTTCGGGGAAGCGGATTTTTACGCTCTTCCCTTTTCCTTCCTCCTGCAGGACGTCGAATTTCTCCAGCATCTTCACCCGGCTCTGGACCTGGCTGGCCTTGGTGGCCTTGTAACGGAACCGCTCGACGAACTCCCTGATTTTCTTGATCTGCGCCCGCTGGAGCTCCATCTCCTTTTTGAGCGCTTCGCGGCGGCGGTCCTTCTCGCGCAGATAGTAGGAGTAGTTGCCCTTGTAGATCGTGATCGTCCGGTTGGCGAGCTCGGCGATCACCGTGACGATCTTGTCCAGGAAGACCCGGTCGTGGGCAATCGTGAGGATCGTTCCGGGATAGTCCTTCAGCCAGCTCTCGAGCCACTCCATGCTCTCCGTGTCGAGGTGGTTCGTCGGCTCGTCCAGGAGCATGATGTCCGGCTGGGAGAGGAGGATGACGGCGAGCATGATCCGCATCTTCCAGCCGCCGGAGAAATCCGCGCAGTTCTTCTGAAAATCGCTGTTTCTGAACCCGAAGCCGGCGAGGATCTGCTTGGCTTTTGCGGCAAAGGCGTAACCGTCCTTCGCGTTGAATGAGGCGACGGCGTTTTCATACTCCTTCAGGAGTCTCTCATGGTCCGGATCGCCGGCGCCGGAAAGGGAGAGCGCCTCCTCGCCCCGCCTGACCGCCTCGTCCAGGGCCGCAAGGCCGCTCTTCTGCCGGAGATAGTCCATCAGCGGGAGGGGTTCGAGCTCGACGAGGTCCTGCGGGAGGTAGCCGATCGTCGCCCTTTTGCGGTCGGGGATCTCGATCGATCCCCCGTCCAGATCGACGCTGCCGAGAATCGCCCGCAGGAGGGTCGTCTTGCCGGTCCCGTTGTCGCCCACCAGGCCGATCCGGCTGCGGTCGGTGATCGCCCAGTTGATCCGCTCGAAGATCTTCCGGTCGGCGAAGGAGAGGCTGATATCTTTAATGTAGATCACCTTTGGTCTGTCCTCTGGTTGAATCCTCTTTTCCGGCGCCTTATATCAGGAGTCGGCCGCCAAGTGAAGCGAATGATGATCAAAATCGTTGACAAACGCTATGTAAAATGATTGGTAACCCCAAGGTCTCATTCGATTCCACATGCGAAGCGTCATCCGGCCGTGTGGCGGGATGTGAAGCTGCCCGCCGACGGGGCGGGGTCTGCGGGATGCATTCCCGGCCAACACAAAGGGGCATTTTCATGAAAAGCCTGTTTGGCCCTTGCAAGGTGGGGAGCCTCACGCTGAAAAACAGGATCATCCGCAGTGCAACCCACGAGGCGATGGCCGACCGCGACGGGATGCCGACGGACGATCTCTTCCATGCCTATCGTCGTCTGGCGGAGGGCGGCGCCGGCGCGATCATCACCGGTTATGCGGGGGTGAAGCAAAACGGCAGGACCTATCCGAACATGCTCCTGTTCGACAGCGACACCTGTATTCCTGTATACAAATCCATCAACGACCGGCTGAAACGGTTCGATGTTCCGGTCATCCTGCAGATCGCCCACGGCGGCAGCCGGTCGATGTCAAGAATCACCGGCCAGGAGGTCGTCAGTGCCAGCGCGCGCCGAAAGAACGATTATGGAGACGCGGTCAGGGAGGCGGACGAAGCGGAGATCCATTCGATTGTCGCTGCCTTCGCGGACGCGGTCCTCCGCGCGAGGGAGGCGGGCTTCGACGGCGTGGAGCTGCACGCCGCGCACGGCTATCTTCTCTCCGAATTCGTGTCGCCGGTGCTGAACAAACGGAGCGACCGATGGGGCGGATCGACGGAAAACCGGCTGCGGGCCCTGACCGAAATCTTCACTGCCGCGCGAAAGGCTGTAGGCAACGGCTTTCCCATCCTGGTGAAGATAAGCGGCCATGATGAATTCAGGCACGGACTGACCGAAGCCGAGGCGGTGAAGATCGCCCGGATGCTGCAGGACGCCTCGTGCGACGCCATCGAAGTCTCCTGCGGATATGGCGACTTCATGCACACGATCCGTATGTCCAAACCTCCCGTGGACGCCATCCTTGGTCTCATGCCGCGGTACCGCCGCATGCCGGGCTATCAGAAATGGCTATTCAGGCGGGTGGCGCCGTTGCTGCTGAAGCCCCGGGCGCCCCTTCACAATTATAATGTACCGATGGCCGAACATATCAAGCATCACGTCGACATCCCGGTCATCGCCGTGGGCGGGATCAGAGACCTGCAGGAGATGGAAAGGATTATCGCCGACAGGGGTATTGACTGTGTCGCCCTGTCGCGGCCGTTCATCATCGAACCGGATATCGTGAACCGGTTTCAGAAGGGACAGCAACGCTCGCGCTGCATCGACTGCGGATTTTGCCTGATAGGGGTAACCAGATATCCGCTGAAATGCTATTATGGACGTGTTCCCGTTGAGAAAGAGAGACATAAGGAGGCGTCATGAACATTCTTATTGAATATTGTGCGGTGTGAAACTATCTTCCCCAGGCTTCGCGTGTAGAGGCCGAATTGAAGGCAACATATCCCTTTTCAAACATCACGTTGATCAAAGGCGGCGGCGGTGTCTTCGATGTCACATGCGATGGGAAGTTGATCTACTCGATGCAAAAGACCAAAGGACATCGATTTCCCGAAGAGGGAGAGATCACCGGGTTGATCGGACAAGCGACGGGCTGACACACAAAGGGTACGGGCCCCATTGCACTCGGAGACGCGCCAACCGATGGGGAGCGGAGGGCTGAAACATGACTTTGTCTGGAAAAGAAACAACGGTTCGGGTTGCGGTCGTGCAGGCGGCTGCAGTGCCCTTCGATACGGAAGCCTGCATCGACAAGGCGGTCCGCCTCATCGGCGAAGCGGCGGCCGCAGGCGCGAAGGTGATCCTGTTTCCCGAAGCCTTTATCCCGGGGTATCCGAAGGGGCTCAGTTACGGCCTTGTGGTCGGCGCGCGCGACGAGGCGGGCCGTGAGGAATTCCGGCTTTACCTGGACGCCGCGATCGACGTGCCCGGCCCGCAGACGCAGCGACTCGGCGAAGCCGCCGCGGCACAGGGTAGTTACGTCGTGATGGGCGTCATCGAACGCGACCGGGGCACCTGTTACTGCACGGTTCTTTTCTTCGGCCCGGACGGCCGGCTGCTCGGCAAACACCGCAAGCTCATGCCGACGGCGCTGGAGCGGATGATCTGGGGTTTCGGCGACGGCTCGACGCTGACGGCGGTGGACAGCCCCTACGGGCGGATCGGTGCGGTGATCTGCTGGGAGAACTACATGCCGATGCTGCGGATGGCCATGTACGCCAAGGATGTGGCGCTCTACTGCGCGCCGACCGCCGATGACCGGGACACCTGGATCTCCTCGATGCGGCACGTGGCCCTGGAAGGGCGCTGCTTCGTCCTGACGGCGTGCCAGTTCATCCGCAGGAAGGATTTCCCTCAGACCGTCCGCGTCTCCCTCGGCGACTCGCCGGATGCCGTGCTGATGCGCGGCGGCAGCGCCATCATCAGCCCGCTGGGCAGAATTCTTGCCGGCCCCTGCTTCGAGGGCGAAGCCATTCTGACGGCGGATCTCGATCTCAACGACATCGGCCGCGGGAAGTTCGACTTCGATGTGGTGGGACACTACAGCCGGCCCGATATTTTCCGCCTGGTCGTCAACGAGGCGCCCATGCGCCCGGTTGAGGCGCAGACGGGGGACGGACCCTAATCCCCCGTCAAGTGTTTCCGGCCCAGCAGGGCCGCCCCCTTCATCGAGGATTGCTCCTCGAAGACATACCGGCATGCATGCATCCATCTGGCCTTCGCACGGATCAGCGACGGATTGAGCGCCCCGCCGGTGATGTGGATTTCATCCCTCAATGGGATCTCCAGGGCGATCTCCTTGAGGTGCTCCCGCTGATAATGACAGAGTCCCCTGACCAGGGCCGCCAGCAGCTCTTCCCGGGTGCTTTCCCGGGTC
>JBFMBA010000092.1:0-11044 GCA_040755475.1 Thermodesulfobacteriota bacterium | reverse complement strand
TCATCTCCGCCCTCAACCAGATCCGAACCGAGGTGATCGCGGAAAACAAGGCCTTCATCCTGTCTTGTGAGTTGATCGAGCGATTCAACCATTTCGTGGGCAAGGACCTGGGTGAACACTTTCAGGGTATCCCCGGCAAGTTCAGGGCAGCGGGGCACAATGTGGTCGTTGGCGCCTACCGGCCGCCGCCCGGCACTGACGTGGTTCCCCTGATGGTCCGTTTCTGCGAATGGATGAAGGAGACGTTCCGCTATGAATATGGTCAGCAGTCCTTCTCTGAGCAGGTGCTCCAGGCAATCGTGGCCCACGTCTACCTGGCCATGATCCACCCCTTTGGGGACGGCAACGGCCGCACGGCCCGGCTGATCGAATTCTACATTCTCCTACGGGCCGGCCTGCCGGATATTGCCTCCCACATCCTTTCGAACCACTACAACGACACCCGCCAGGAATACTACCGGCAGCTCGACCGCTGCGTCCGGGAGCGGGACCTGTCCGGGTTTATCCAGTACGCCGTCCTTGGATTCCGGGACGGCTTGAAAAGCGTTTTGGACGTGGTGCAGAGGAACCTCCTGGAGACGAGCTGGCACAAGCTCATCTATGACACCCTCGACAGCAAGAAAGCTGCGGGCAAGACACGCGCCATCGTGAAACGGCGGAGGACACTGGCCCTGCAATTCCCCGTGGACCGTTGGCAAACTGCCGAAGATATTCTCGACGGCTCCGCCATCCTGGCCAAGGAATATGCCCGCCTCTCCTCGACGACGCTCATGCGGGACCTTGCGGAGCTTGAAAAACTGGGGCTGATCGTCAAGGAGAAGGACAAATACAAGGGAAACATCGACATCATGCGCGGCACCATGCCGCTGAGAAAGAAGCCATCATGAACGACAACGCAGCGAGCATCACCTCCAAGGTCTGGAGCTTCTGTCACACCCTGCGCGACGACGGCGTGGGATACGGCTGACTATCTGGAGCAGCTGACCTATCTCCTTTTTCTGAAACTGGCCGACGAGTTCTCCAAACCGCCCTGCAACCGTCCGCTGCTCATCCCACAGGCCTGCACCTGGGAGAGCCTCACGCAGCAGCGCGGGCCGGAGTTGGAAGTGCACTACGGCGCCCTCCTGCGGGAACTGGGGAAGCAGAAAGGCATCCTCGGGCAGATCTTCACCAAATCGCAGAACAAGATACAGGACCCGGCCAAGCTTTTCCGCCTGATCGACATGATCGACAAGGAACAGTGGAGCACCATAGGGACGGACATCAAGGGGAGGATCTACGAAGGGCTCCTGGAGAAGAACGCCGAGGACACCAAAAGCGGCGCCGGGCAGTACTTCACGCCCCGTTCCCTGATCCGGGCCATGGTCGAATGCCTTCGGCCCGAACCGCAAAAGACCATCGCCGATCCGGCCTGCGGGACCGGCGGCTTTTTCCTGGCCGCCTACGACTACATCGAGACTCATTACCCCCTCGACAAGGACGACAAGGCCTTCCTGAAGTACAAGACCTTCTACGGCAACGAGATCGTGGCCGGCGCCCGCAGGCTCGCCCTGGTGAACATGTTTCTCCACAACATCGGCGATATCGACACGGAGACCTTCATCTCTCCCACCGATTCCCTGGTGGCCGATTCCGGTCTGCGCGTGGACTACATCCTCACCAATCCGCCCTTCGGGAAGAAGAGCAGCATGACCTTCACCAACGAGGAGGGGGAGCAGGAAAAGGAGGACCTCACCTACAACCGGCAGGACTTCTGGGCCACGACGAGCAACAAACAGCTCAACTTCGTCCAGCATATCCGCACGATGCTCAAGACCTCGGGCAAAGCCGCCGTGGTTGTCCCCGACAACGTCCTCTTCGAGGTCGGGGCTGGGGAAACGGTGCGCAAAAGGCTGCTCGCCACGCTGGATCGCCACACGATCCTGCGGCTGCCGACGGGTATTTTCTATGCTCAGGGGGTCAAGGCGAATGTCCTGTTCTTCGACGCCAAGCCCGCTGCCAAGGATTCGTGGACCCAAGAGATCTGGTATTACGACTACCGCACAAACATTCACCACACTCTGAAGAAGAACCCCCTGAAGCTGGAGGACCTCAGCGCTTTCATCGAGTGCTACAACCCCAAGAACCGCCACGCCCGCAGGGAGATGTGGCACCCGGATAGGAACCCGGAGGGACGGTTGCGGAAATTCAGTTACGACGAGATCGCGAACCGGGACAAGACGAGCCTCGATATCTTCTGGCTCAAGGACAAGAGCCTGGCCGATCTGGACAACCTGCCGGACCCAGACGTGCTGGCGAACGACATCATCGAAAACCTCGAAGCGGCAGTCGTGAGTTTCAAGGAGATTGCGCAGCGGATTTGATATGAGAACATCTGCCTTACGGTAGATAAAGGGCTTCGTGACTGCTCTTGCGAAATAGAGGATGAAATCTGCTGCACAAACGCATTTCCCTCAAACCTTGACTACAATAAAATTATGGACACTCTCTCGTATCGTATCGGGTAGGGATGATTAACAAAGGCAACGGCCCTTCTGCAGACAACCCCCCCCCAATCAGCAAGGATTTAAAAAAACAGCTCTACCGTAAATCAATAAAAAGTCTGTCAAGAAAATGTCTTGACAACGTTAATTTCACAATCGTACTGTCAATGCACACACTGCAGGAGGAGACCATGCATCACCATGACAAAGTCGCCGTCGTCACCGGCGCGGGCAGCGGCATCGGCAAGGCGGTGGCGCTGGCCCTGCTGAAGGATGGCTACCGCGTGGCGCTTGCCGGCCGTCGTAAGGATCGTCTGGAGGCGGCGGTCGCCGAATCGGGTGCGGGGTCGCGCACCCTGGCCATACCCACGGACGTGGGGGACCCGGAAGCGGTCCGCGCGCTCTTCGCCGCGACGAAAGAGGCCTTCGGCCGCCTCGACCTGCTGTTCAACAACGCAGGCGCCTTCACACCGGCCACCCCCACAGAAGACATTGACTATGACACCTGGAAGGCGGCCGTGGACACCAACCTCACCGGCGCCTTTCTGTGCACGCAGCAGGCGATCAAGCTGATGAAGGCCCAGGATCCGCCCGGCGGCCGCATCATCAACAACGGCTCCATTTCGGCCTACGCGCCCCGACCCAACTCCGCCCCCTACACGGCAACCAAGCACGCGATCCTTGGTCTGACCAAGTCCACCTCGCTCGACGGCCGCAAGTACAACATCGCCTGCGGCCAGATCGACATCGGCAACGCCGCGACCGAGCTCACCGCAAAAATCGGCAGCGGCGTGCAGCAGGCAAATGGAACCATCGCCCCCGAACAGCGGATGGATGTGCGCCATGTGGCCGATGCGGTCCTCTACATGGCGAGCCTGCCGCTGGAGGCCAACGTCCAGTTCCTGACGGTGATGGCAACCAGCATGCCCTTCCTCGGCAGGGGGTGAACTGGAGGCGGGCTTGCGGGCGGCATACCCGGTCAATGACGATGTGGATCCGACTTCTTCTGACGATCTGGATATGCACCGGCACCGCGATGGCAGCCGAGAAAGCGACGGGTAAGATGCATCCGGAAGTCTCCCTGCCTTCCGCGGCCGCGGGCTGGATGTGGGACGGAAAAGAGGAGCGCCACGGCGATGCCAAAGCCCTCTTCGCCTACATGAACGGCGCCGCGGAGCTCTATCTGTCCTATGGTTTTCAGGGTCTCACGGTCCGCCGTTACGAGAAGCCGGGCAGCCCGGCACTGACCCTGGAGCTTTACGAGATGGCCTCTTCGGAAGACGCCTTCGGCCTTTTTACCTTCGAGCGGCAGGACGAACCCGCGGGAATCGGCCAGGGATCGGAGTTCGGGGGCGGAATGCTCCGGTTCTGGAAGGGTCGCCACTTTGCCGCCGTTTATACGGAAGGAAGCGGACCCGCGGTCGATGACCCCCTGCTGGCACTGGGAAAAATGACCGCCGATGCCATCCCCGAACAGGGCCGGGAGCCCCAATGGCGCGCCGTTCTTCCGGGCCGGGACCTCGGACTGGTGGAGAGGAGCGTCCGTTTCATCAGGAGCCACGTTCTGCTCAACCAGCGGTTCTTCGTCTCCCACCAGAATATCCTGAACCTCGACCGGCGGACCGAAGCCTTCCTCGCCCAGTACGTTCAGCAGGATCAGCAGGCGCACCTCCTGCTGATCCGTTACCCCCATGCCCAGGCGGCGGGAGAGGCCTTCCGGGGATTCATGAAGGCCTACCTCCCCGATGCCGGGGAAAACGGCGGGTCGCAGACCGAAGACAGGAAGTGGACCCTCGCCCGGAGACAAGGGGAATGGGTCATCATCGTCTTCGGAGCCCCGACGGAAGAGAACGCGGCAGCCCTGGTCCTGGCGGCCGAGGTAAAGCGGAAACCGGGCGCTGAAGGCCTCGGCGCCCCGGGAAAGTAAGACCGAAAGGAGGCGCGAACGATGGGAGAGGGCGCGATCACCCGCAGGGATTTTCTTCGCATCGCTGCCGGAACCGCGGCGGCCGCCACATGGGGAGGAGCGGTCGTCGGCGGGGCAGCCGCGCCGGAAGCCGCGGCAACCGTCGTCCTCATCCGGCATGCCGACGTTCTGGGGGCCGACGGCAGGATACGGGGGGAGATTCTTCAATCCATGCTGGACGAAGCCGTCAGAACCCTCCTGGGCACCGGGACGCACCCCGAGGCCTGGAGGAGGCTCATCAAACCGTCCGATGTGCTGGGAATCAAAAGCAACGCCTGGGGCCCCCTGCCCACCCCCCGCGAACTGGAAGAGGCGGTCAGGCGGCGGGTCCTGGAAGCGGGGGTTCCAGAGAGGAACACGGCCATCGACGACCGCGGCGTACTGAACAACCCCGTATTCCTCAAAGCGAATGCGCTGATCAACGTGCGACCCCTGAGGACCCACCACTGGTCGGGGGTCGGGACGTGCCTGAAGAACTACATCATGTTCGTTCCCAACCCGTGGGATTACCACGCCGAAGGCTGTTCGCCCCTGGGGAAGATATGGACGTACCCCATCGTCAAGGGGAAGACCCGCCTGAACATCCTGTGCGCCCTCACCCCGCAGTTCTTCGGGCGGGGCGCCCACTTCTTCGACAGGCGGTACGTCTGGCCCTACCGGGGGCTCATCGTGGGAACCGATCCGGTCGCCGTGGACACGATCGGCGCGCATCTGCTCCAGACCAAGCGGACCGCCTTTTTCGGAGAGAACCGGGCCCTGGATGTGCCGCCGGTGCACATCGCCGCTGCCGACAAGACCTACCGGCTGGGGGTCAGCGACCTGCGGCGCATCCGGCTGATCAAATCGGGATGGCTGGAAGAGGCGCTGGTCTGAAGCGATCCGCACCGTACCGTATCGTGTCCTGTAAACCACGGGAAATCATGTCCCGAAAGCACGCATGGGAGATTTTTCGGGGCGTATGATTCCCGAAGCGGCAGCCTCTCTACCCCTTCTTTTTCCTTGTCGCACCCTTCTTGCGTTCGGCGGCGGGCTGCCAACCCGTCACCTGCATCAGGATGTTGATGGCCTGGCGGAACGGCGGCGACCCCACCGGGGTGAGGGCCGTCTCGAGCGCCTCGAGCAGCTCCTGCTCGGTGCAGCCCAGCTTCAGGGCGCGCTCCATGTGCGGCTTCACGCCCCACATGCGCGCCTGGCCGATCATGGCCGCTATGGCGATCAGCTCACGGTACTTGGCCGGAAGCTGCTTGCCCTCCGTCGAGACGCCCTCGTGCAGGAGGCTCAGCCCCGAGAGCCGGTTGTAGGCCTCCAGGAATTCAGGATCCCGGTCCGCAAGGTATTCCCATTCTGGATAGCTGTAACCGCGCGATTTGGCCAGCCGCTTTGCCGTCTGCTCCGGTTTCTCCTTTTTCATGCCTCCTGCCTCCCCATCCACAGATCTTCCGTTTTTCGCTCTTCCACCCACCGCTTGCACATTTCAATCCCTTCCAGTTCGCCGATGGCGACCGCCGCCTTCACATGGGTGATCACACCCTTGTCGAGATGCCCTCCGTAGGTGGCGATGGTTTCACCGACCACCGTGGAGGCGGAAAAATGGGCATGGACATGGGCCTGCCCGCCGGTCAGCGGAACGACGTAACCGGTCAACGAAACCAGCTCCAGCGGCTGGTTCACCTCGAAGTAAATCCGGTCCTTGGCGGTGATCGGATATTCCGCGGGAAAGACCCTCAGGTTTCTGAAGACCGCCCTGCTCAGGGCGCCGATCCCCATGAGGATCAGCCCTTTTGTGATGTTCTCCCGTCTGACGACTTCCTGGATGGCCGCCAGCAGATCCACCCCGATGGGAATACGCGCCATGACGATTCGCCGGAACTGGCCGCTGCTGATGCCTTCCACCAAAGAACCCTGCTCCATCGATCGCTCCTTCCTGACTTCCATCTGACTCCGGGATGCGTGACGCCGCTGCGGTGCCGGGATCCTTCCCCGGCCTGCGACCATCGCTTCGCACCCCTTTTCATTTGCCCGGGTGCCGGCCCAAGCCCCATGCCGCGCGTCAACCCGTTCCGACCAACTTGCTGCGTCGCTCGTACAAGACGGTGTCACGCCAAACGCCGTGGTGCAGGGCAATCTTCTCGCGCACCCCTACCCTGCGAAAGCCGCAGGACTCCTGCATCTTCAGACTCCCCCCGTTCTCGGGAAAGGTGCTGGCGTACAACATCCAGATGCCGCTATCCTCGGAGGAGGCGATCACCTCCTGAAGCAGCCGCCTGCCGATTCCCCGGCCTCGGCACCGCGCAGCCACGTAAATGCTCACCTCCGCAACGCCGGCATAGCATGCCCGGTCCGATCCCGGCGCTAACGCCGCCCAGCCGGCCGGACCGTCCTCATCCCATGCCACCAGACGGCTGTGCCCGTGGTGAGACGCATTCCACCTCTCCCATGCGGGGGCATCCGTCTCGAAGCTCGCTTGGCCCGTGGCCAGACCCTCCGTATAGATCTCACGGACGGACATCCAGTCCGCTTCGGTCATCGGGCGTATCGTCAACTGCATGGCAACTCCCCTGCCGCACGACACCGGGGATCGGCGAGAGCCGCCTATCTTGCCCTCTGCGGCGTCATGAATTCCCCCATGCCGGCCTGGCCCAGACAGGCCCCGTCTTCGGCGATTTTCGTCCCGCGCAGATACACGGCCCGCGTGCGTCCGCGGAAGCGCTTGCCCGCGTAGGGCGTCCACCCTGCCTTGGAGATCACCATGGCATCGGTCATCTCGTATTCCGCATCGGGATCGACCAGGACGATGTCGGCGTCGGCCCCCGGATGAAGCGCTCCCTTGCGGGGGTAATACCCGTAGAGCATGGCCGGACGGCGGGAATAGAGATCGACCAGCAGCGGATAGCCGATCCGGCCGCGGGCGGCGGCGTCGAGCAGGAAACGGAAGGTGGTGTCCACGCCCGGCAGGCCGAAGGGGGCCTCCCAGATCGATCCGCCCCGCTTCTGCGCAAGGGTCGAGGGGGCATGATCGCTGGCGAAATAGGCATGGTGATCGATACAGGCCCACAGGGCATCCACGTCGTCCTCCGAACGGATTCGATTGGGGGGGGTGAATTTCCTCAGTGCCCCGAGGGTCTGGACCTCGTCCTCCCTCAGGGCGAAGTATTGGGGACACGCCTCGGTCCACAGGCGCGCACCCCGCTGCCGGGCGGTCCGTGCGATCCGGAAAATCTCCGGATGGCTGCAGTGGGCAAAGACGGCAAGCGCCCCGGTGGCCTCCGCGATGGCCGCCGCGTTCCGGGCGGCCATGGTCTCTGCAAGCGGGCTTCGCCATTCGGGAACGATTCCGCCGTCCTGCCTGGCGGCGGCGCGCAGCGACCGCTCCGCCGCCGCCGTCAACCCCTCGTCCTCGCCATGGATGAGGAAAGGGATGCCGGTGGCGCCGTAGCGCGTCATGGCCTCATGGAGATCCCCCGTCGCCACCCCCTTGATCCCGTGGGTCGTGCAGGTCATCACCTTGATGAACGCCGCCCCTTCCAGCACCGCCTCGCCGATATGATCGACAGACTCCGTCGGGAAATGGGCGCCGATCCCGAAATCCACCACGGACCGGCCTTTGAGGTAATCCCTTTTCTCCCTGAATTCGGCCCCCGAGTGCACGGCCGTGCAGTGGCTGTGCTCGATCAGGGCCGTGACCCCCTGGGCGGCGGCGGCGGCGGTCCCCGTCGGCATGTCCTCCCGCGCGGTTTCGGCCGGATCCATCATATGGGCGTGGGATTCGAACATCCCGGGCATGACCAGCAGGCCGGCGGCATCCACGCTCTGCTTCGCCGCCAGTTCGAGATCACCCAGTCCGGCAATCTGGCCCCCGCGGATATAGACGTTTCCGCGGAACTCGCCGTCGGCCGTGATGATCCGGCCGTTTTTGATCACCAGATCCACATCCTTCATCGGCATCCTCCCTTCCTGTGCCGAGCGCCGCTTTTCCGGAATATCGCGGGCTCAGATCCCGTATGCCTTATAGCAGGTCCGGCAGAGTTCGGAAAGGGGCGGAGGCGTTTTTGGGGTCATCTGCTCGAGCATCGAGGCGCTGATGTTGGAAAAGGCGTCCAAAAGCTGCACGGTATTCGTTTCCGCCTTGTTGCGCTGCTCGAAGATATCGCGAAACTGCCGGTAGGGCTCCTTCTTCCAGATCGCCGGGAAGTCCTCATCGCGGACGTTTCCGAATGAGGTCTGGGGCACATGGACGACCCGGTTCACAAAAATGCGTCGTATGTCGCCTTTTTTCGGTATCATCAGATAGGGACAGGGCGCCACGTCGCCGCCGGCCGAGAAGAAGACCCGCCTGTGGGGATTGAGCTCGCACACCAGCTTTTCTTCCACCTTCAGCGGCGCGGTCTTGACGGTGAGACCCAGGTCCTTGGCCGCCCGGCGAACCTCGTCGAGGCTCTTTTCAAAGGTGGCGGTGGGTGATTCGTGGTGGAAGGCCCGCAGAATGTTGCAGCTTTCGTCGGGCAGGTAATCGAGATTGTGGAAGCCCACCTCGTCCACGCCCATCCGTACGGCCAGCGGCACGAGACCGGGGAGCTCCCGGAGGTTCATCCGCGTCATGGGGAAGGAGACCTTCACTTTCGGCGTATCGGAACCGTGGCTGTTTCTTGAACGGATGAATCGTCCCACCTGATCCATGATCCGCTGGAAGTCCGGTCCTGCACCCAGGGTGCTCCGCACCTCCTGGGCAGCCACTTCCACGAAGATCACCATCAGATCCAGACCGGCGGACAGCAGCTCCCCGGAAAGGGACTCGTCCACATGCGTGCCGTTGGTGGAAAGGCCGGTCGAACATCCCTTTTCCTTGGCCCTGCGAATCATGGAAAAGATATGCTCGTTCTCCATGGGATCGCCCCATCCGTAAAAGGAGACCCACTGGGTGAGATGGAAATGCTGCTCGATCCGTTCGAAGGTTTCCATCGACAGGTTCTGGTAGACCCACCGCTCCCCGAACACATCGCGGGGGCAGACCCGGCATTCCAGCGCGCTGTAAGTGGACGCCTCGATCTGGAAGGCCTCGAAGGTCCGCTGCGACCTGTGAAAGATGTCCGCCAGTTTGGTAAACATGTTGCCCCAGCCAAAGGTGCGTGAACTCCGCCCCCAGCCCGGGTCGGAACATGGGAGAAGGCGGAGGAAACGGTCGCCCGGGATGGCTATTTCACAGGTGTGAAATGAGAAATTTCACTTCCTTGTCGTCAAAGGAGAGGTATTCGCCGTTGATGCCGTCCGCCGCCGCGGACGCCAGAAAGAGAATCAGCTTCGCCGGTTCGTCCGGCGATTTCAGGAGCCCCTCCTCCTTGAGCCGCTCGAACATGTCGGTTCCGATCGCCCGGGTGCCGGCCTTTCGGATTTCCTCTTGCATCCGGGTGTCCATGACGCCCGGGTGAATGCAGTTGACCTGGATGTTGTATTCCTTCAGTTCACGGGCAATCTGCTTGGTGAAATGGATGAGCCCCGCTTTCGCCACCATGTAGGGGGTCAGGTTCGGCCTGAGCGTCAATGTGGTCACCACATTGATGATCTTTCCGCCTCTCTTTTCCATCATGGTGGGCAGGACTGCCTTCGAGCACAGAAAGGCCGAGGTCAGGTTCACCTTCAAGACCTGCTCCCAATCCGACAGGGAAATCTGCTGGATGGGACCGATGGGGCCCCTCACCCCGGCGTTGTTGAACAGGATATCCACCGTTCCGTAAGTCTCGAGTGTCTTGTCGACCAGACGGTTCACCTGCTCCTCCTCGGAGACATCGGTGGGAACGGCTATCGTCTCCCTCCTCAGGGCTCGCAGCTGCTGGGCCAGATGGTCGATCTCGTCCTGGCTCCGGGAAGCGAGAACGACCTTCGCTCCCTGCCGGGCTAAGGCCAGCGCGACCGAGCGGCCCAAACCCCTTCCGGCTCCCGTGATGATGGCCACTTTATCTTTCAACATCATATAGATACCCTTTAGACCGCCAAAGGGTCGGCGGTTCTCCCCCCTTTATTCATAATTTGTTAAGATATGAACTGACACCGGGCATGTCAAGCAAAGATTGATGAAAAAAAGATGGGGCACGTTCCAGCAGATGATGCACGGGGCCATCAGCGGCATTCTCCGTTCGCAGGTCAGGGTTTCCTTCCCGGGAAGCCCGCCTTTTCGATGCGACCCCCGGGACGGCAAATCCTGGCGTCTGATCCAATTCCTGTGGTATACAGCGCTGGACCCTCGAGGAACCATGAAACCACTCCCGATGATCGCCCATTTCGTGAAGCCCTACTGGAAGCGGGCCGCCCTTGCCATGGTCCTGCTGGCCGCGCTGGTCCTGATGGACCTGGCCATTCCCCGGCTCATCCAGCGGATCATCGATCAGGGGATCGGACAGGACGACCGGGGAACGGTCGTCGGGACGGCGCTCCTGATGCTCTTCATTTCCCTGGCCAGCATGCTCCTGGCCGTCGGCAACAACACCCTGTCCGTCCACGTGGGGGAGAGCGTGGCCCGCGATCTGCGCGACGCCCTATTTGCCCGGATACAGACCTTTTCCTTCGCGGATCTCGACGAAGCCAAAACCGGCCGGCTCCT
>JBFMBA010000091.1:0-3338 GCA_040755475.1 Thermodesulfobacteriota bacterium | reverse complement strand
TCGGACGCCGACGCCCGCTATATTGAGTTTTTCACCCCCATCGCGCGCGACGTCGTGGAAGTCCCCTAGCCGGCGGCGGCGGCTGAGATAACCAGCTTCACGGTCAGGCCGCTGCCCGCTCAGTGGGTCCCGGCAGCGGGATGGACAGGGGGAGAAGGACAGATGGAGACCTGTTCGGTCTTGATGGGCGTGTCCAACGCCCTTTTCGAAGAGTTCAAAGCGAAAAAAGGGCGGATTCTCAACGACACCCTGACCGATTACAAGCTGGCCACCACCATGGACCTGCCCGAGATCGTCACGTACCTGATCGAGAGCCACCACGAGGAGGGGCCCTTCAGCGCAAAGGGCGTGAAAGAGCCTGCCGCGGCCCCCACGGCCCCCGCCATCGCCAACGCCATCTTCGACGCAGCCGGCGTGTGCATCCGGGATCTGCCCATCACGCCGGTGAAGGTTCTGGCGGCATTGAACAGGAAAAGGGGCCCGTGAATCGGAAACTCCCCGGCAAGAGGCATCGGCATGGTCGCCCAACGGGAGAGGTCCCCGCGGGAGGGAACGGGACTTCCTTACTTCGGCCTGGCCTGGTGCAAGTAGGACATATGCCAGTATGACATACCAGTATGACATTGACATGCACGCCCATTCTTCCTATACTTCATCGGCAAAGCGTTGTTTCTGATCAAACAACCCTATCGATGGAGGACGATCTCATGAACGGAAAAGCTTTGCGGAACGTCATAGGGAGAAAGACGGTTCAAGAATGCAGATCGACCTGCTGTGCTCGGAAGGCACCGTGGGCGCGCCTGGTCGCGGGGGTGATTCTGGGTTCGTTTCTTTTCATGGGGATGATAGCATCGCCACTCTACGCGCAATCATATCCGAACAAGCCTATCCGTTTCATCCTGCCTTCCCCGCCGGGCGGGGCGGTCGATACCATCGGACGGATCGTCGGCCAGAAACTCACCGAGGGGCTGGGACAACCGGTGGTGATGGAAAACCGGCCCGGTGCAGGCAATACGATCGGTACCGAAATCACGGTGAAAGCGCCCCCCGACGGCTACACCCTTGTGCTCGCTTCCGCGTCGACCACCATCAGCCCCAGCCTCTACAGGAAGCTCAGATACGATGTCACCAAGGATCTGGCCCCGGTCTCGAAGGTCGCGGTGGGAAACCAGGTGTTTCTCGTCCACCCTTCGCTTCCGGTCAATAATGTCAAGGAGCTCCTGGCCTACGCCAAGGCCAATCCCGGAAAACTCAATTTCGGTTCAGGCGGCATAGGAAACCCCGCCCATCTCGCCCTGGAGTTGCTTAAAAGCCTCACCCAGATCAACCTCGTGCATGTGCCTTACAAGGGCGCGGGTCCCGCAATGATCGGTCTGCTCGGCGGCGAGGTCAACATGATGGCATCGAGCATGGCGGCAGCGATCCCGCACATACAGGCGGGCAAGGCGAAAGCGCTTGCGCTGCTCGCAGACGAGCGCTCGACGCTGCTGAGCAACGTGCCGACGGCAAAAGAGGCCGGCATAGACAACTGGGTTGTGCCCAGCTGCTATGGTTTTCTCGCGCCCGCGGGGACCCCCCGCGACATCATCGACCGGCTGAACGCGGTATGGATCAAGAGCGCGGCCATGCCCGACACCATAGAAAAGCTGAAGAACCTGGGGGTCGAGCCGCTCACGAGCACACCCGAGCAATACGGGGAATTCCTCAAGGCGGAGATCGCGCGCTGGGGCAAGGTGACCCGGGAGGCCAATATCAAGAGCTTTGATTAGCGCTTTGGACACATCCCCCGCGGCGGTTCCGGAGGCCGGACGTCGCGGAGGATCCCCCGCACATAGGAAACGCCATGTTTAAAATCTTTTCATTTTTTTTGTCGCTGCTGTCTGCCGGTGTGATCTTACACAATCCCATCGAGGGTGTTGCCGAGATCGACCAGAAGCGGCAGAGAGCGGCATGCAGCTACGCCCTGTCCCCCGCGGGCAAGGCATTCGATTCCGAAGGGGGTGCGGGACGAATCAGCGTCGCCGCGACGGGCAATTGCACCTGGAGGGCGGTGAGCAGCGCCCCTGCCTGGCTCACCGTCACATCGGGGGCCAGCGGAGCGGGGAACGGGACCGTCGGCTATCGCGTCGCCCCGAACACGGGGGTCTCGCGGTCGGGGACCGTGACGGTTGCCGGCCGGACCTTTACCGTGGACCAGACCGCGTCCCCCTGCTGCGAGGTGTCAGCGCACGGGAGCGCTCCGCCGACTCCCCTGTCCACGGATCGTCGCAGAAGCGGAGAAGGAACATGACGGGGGAAACAGGCTGCCCGCCCGTGGCGCACCGCGCGGGGGAGAGGCTCCAGGGCTTTCACATACGAAGGGTCGAGCAGATCCCGGAGATCCGGGTGACCGCCTACGAAATCGAACACGAACCGACGGGGGCGGCCATTCTGCACCTCCACTGCGACGACCGGGAAAACCTCTACTCCATCGGCTTCCGGACGCCGCCACGCGACTCGACGGGCGTGCCCCATATCCTCGAGCACTCGGTCCTCGCCGGCTCCGAACGCTATCCGCTCAAGGATGTCTTCAACGAACTGCTCCGGGGGACGCTCCAGACCTTCATCAACGCCTTCACCTACCCCGACAAGACCGTCTACCCCGTCGCCAGCCAGGAGCGGCGCGACTTCTTCAACCTCGCCCGGGTCTACACGGACCTGGTCCTGCGGCCGCGGCTGCTCAGCGAGACCTTCCGCCAGGAGGGGCACCACCTGGAGTTCGACGCGAACGGCGAACTGCGCATCTCGGGCATCGTGTACAACGAGATGAAGGGGGCCTACTCCTCGCCGGACAACGTGATGTACAAGGCCATCCAGGAGAACCTCTACCCGGAGACGCCGTACGCCTGCGATTCGGGCGGCGATCCCGAGGCGATCCCCGCGCTGACCTACGAGCAGTTCCGGGAATTCCACCGGCTCTTCTATTCGCCCACGAACGCCCGTTTTTTTCTGTACGGGAACATTCCGACGCAGGAGCACGTCGCCTTTCTGGCGGAGATGCTCGCCGGTTACGGGCGCGTGGCGGTGGATTCCTCCATCTCGCTTCAAAACCGCTGGACCGGCCCCCGCATGGCCCACGGCTTCTACCCCGTCGGCCCAGAAGAAAAGACGGCGGGAAAAACGACGGTCAACCTCGCCTGGATGACGGCGGAGAACACCGACAGCGCAGCGGCGATGGTCCTGGCGATCGCCGCCCACCTCCTGGTCGGCAGCGCCGCCGCACCGCTCCGGAAGGCGCTCGTCGATTCGGGCCTCGGGGAGGATCTCTCTCCCGTCACGGGTCTGGAGCGGGACCTCCA
>JBFMBA010000090.1:0-7219 GCA_040755475.1 Thermodesulfobacteriota bacterium | reverse complement strand
GTGCAGAGGGGCAAGGGGGGTACCATCCCTCTCATCACGTTTTTCGATGCCCTGCCCTGTGGGTGGGGTCATTCGTTTGGACATCCTGTCCCGAAAGCACGCATTGGAGTTTTTTCGGGCTCCTGCCCCGGCAGCGCAGCACCGGCAAAGACCACTGTCCGAGCGCTTCAGCGCGGGTTTTGTCTCCCCAGGAGATAGGCGCGGCTCAGGGATACGCGGGGCTCGTCGAGAAGCCGGAAGCCCGCATCCAGGCAGACAGAAACCGTCCGTTCGACGCGCCCCCGCGCCACGTGGACTTTCGGTTCGGCAAGAAGGAATCTTCCCTCCGGTTTTAAAAAAGACAGAATTTCTCTGAAGAATCTGAACTGGTCCGGGACTTCGTGGGCCATCCAGAAGGCGAGGGCGAAATCCGCCGAATCGTCGATCCCCAGACGCGATTGGCCGCAGCGGTGAGGGACGATCCGGTCGGCCACCCCGTCCCTGCGGGACCGCCTGTCCAGGGCCTCGAGCATCCGTCGCTGAAGATCGACGGCGATCACTTTGCCTTCCCGGCCGACCAGCCTTGCCAGGCCCATGGTGAAGTATCCCATCCCGCAGCCGATGTCGACAGCGGTCATGCCGGCCTTCACATAAGGGCCGAGGAGCCGCTCCGGATCATGAAAAATCCGCCGCAGCGGATTGTCGAAACTGTAACACAGCCACCAGGGGCAGACCATGTCATGGACCTCTTACGCCTGTCGAAAACCGTGGGATAACCCGCTGCACCTTCCAGACGGCTTCAATCGCCGTGCTTACAGCTTGTTGTGCGCACCGTCGCAGAAGGGCGGCTTAGCGGTGCGCTTGCACCCGCACCAGGCGACGGTTTTCGGAATCTTGATCTCCACGTCGAGGGGTGTCATGCCCGTATCGAGCGTTTCATGCGCGCCGTCGCAAAAGGGCTGGGTTGCAGACTCGCCGCAGCTGCACCAGCTGTAGGTTCCTGGCTGCATATCCATGATATACGGGCCTTTTTTGGCAATCTTCGGTTCCATGGCCACTCCTCCTGTCGGGCAATGAACAGTACCGGTTTCACCGGAAAAACAGCATATTTCCTGCACGAAGTATAGGGGCAGAGGCCTCCTCTGTCAATTGTTATAAAAGGTTGAAAAAAAACTGTCGATTTGCCTCAGGGTGACATAGGATGGAGAAAATACCGGGGAGGTGCGGCGTATGGAATTCATGGGGTACCGTCGTGAAGATGGAAGGGCAGGGGTGCGTAATCATGTGCTCATCCTTCCTGCCGTCGTCTGCGCAAACGGGGTGGCCAGAGGTATTTCACAAACGGTGCGGGGAACGGTCTGGGTCGAGCACCAGCACGGCTGTACCCAGCTCGGGGCCGATGCGGATATGACCAAACGGGTCCTGGTCGGTCATGGGATCCATCCGAACGTCTATGGAGTGGTTGTTGTCGGGCTCGGCTGCGAAACCATGCGGGCCCAGGATGTGGCCCATGAAATCCGGCAGACATGCCCCGGCAAGCCGGTTCATCTGGTGATCATTCAGGAAGAAGGGGGATCCATCCGGGCGATTGCCGCCGGTGCAAGAGCCGCTGCGGCAATGGTCGCCGGGGCTTCCCGCCTGTCCAGGACGCCCATAGGGGTTGCGGAACTGATACTGGGAACCGAATGCGGCGGCTCGGATGCCTGCTCCGGCATTTCGGCGAATCCCGCCCTGGGGGTGGCGAGCGACAGGCTCATCGACGCCGGCGGCGCGGTGATCCTGGCCGAAACGACGGAAGTGATCGGCGCCGAGCATCTGATCGCCGCGCGGGCCGTCGATCCGCGGGTATCGGCCCGCTGCTATGAAGTGGTACGGTCCATGGAGGACGCAGCCATGTCCATGGGGGTGGACATGCGGGGCGGGCAGCCCACCCCGGGGAACATCGAGGGGGGGCTCTCGTCGATCGAAGAGAAGTCCCTCGGCTGCATCTACAAGGCGGGGACAAGACCCCTGCAGGATGTCATCGATTATGCCATGCCGGTGACGAAAAAGGGGCTGGTCTGGATGGACACGCCGGGTCACGACATCGAACAGATCACGGGCATGGTGGCCGGCGGCTGCCAGATCGTCGTCTTCACGACGGGCCGGGGGTCATGCTGCGGGTCGCCCGTTGCCCCCACGATCAAGGTCGCGACCCATACGGCCCTGTTTGAGAAGATGCGGGACAACATGGATATGGATGCCGGTACGGTGATCAGGGGCACCGAAACCGCGGCAGAGGTGGGGGAGAGGATCTTTGCCGAGCTCCTGAGGGTCGCTTCGGGTGCATTGTCCCGGGCGGAAATCCTCGGCTTCAATGATTTCGCCATCCGCCGGATCGGCCCATCCCTATAGCGCAACCTGAAAATCCTGATCCCTCCGTGCGCTGGACCTTTTTCGACCCTGCACCTGCTCGCTTCGCTGCAAAGACGAAACTCGCGCTGAAGCGCTCAGACAGTCGTCATTGCGGACGCCGCACTGCGGGGGCAGGGGCCCCGAAAAAACTCCCATGCGCCCTGCCGGGATTGGATTTTTCATTGCGCGCAAAGGTATCGTAACAGTTGGATGAAGCGGAAAATAGGAGCAAAGGCCTGGTCGAAGCGCCAGCGCTACCGCGACGATTCGACGTAGGTGACGATGTTCTCGGCCACCACCCGGACCACCTGTTCGAACTTTTCCTCGTCCCGATCCAGGAGCGTCATCCGGAAACCGGGGGTGTCGGTGAAAAAGGAGGTCAGCGGGATCACGCAGATCCCCGTGGCGCCCAGGAGGTAATAGACGAAGCGCTTGTCCGGTTCGATGGGTTCCGCAACGAGCTTTTCGATATAGGTCCGGATGTCATCCTGGGCGATGGGCAGGCACTGGCGCGAGTTGAGGATCGCCTCGTTGAAAACGACCGACATGTAGAACGCGCCGCAGGTCCGGTTCACCATCACGTAGGGGAGGTCCTTGAGGATCTTGTAGGCGATGTTGGAGAGTTTTTCGTAGTGCCGGATCCGCTCGTCCAGGTAGGTACGGTACTCCGGGTGGGACATGATCCTGGGGATCGCCATCTGGGGGAGCGTGGTGGAGCAGACCTCCGACATCTTCTGGGTCAGGATGGCGTCGATATAGCGGGCGAAGGTCGCGTCCTTGTCGGCGTTGTAGATCTCCATCCAGCCGCAGCGGGCCCCGGGCCAGGGGAACTCCTTGGAGATCCCCTTCATGCAGATGCCCGGCACCTCCCCGATGATGTCCGACAGCGGAACGGTCTTCTTCCCGTTGTAGACCATCCGATGGTAGGTTTCGTCGAAGATGAGGAACAGGTCGTATCTCCTGGCGATGTCCACGATCCGCAGGAGCGTCTCCTCGGGATAGACATAGCCGGTGGGGTTGTCGGGGTTGATCACGAGGATCCCGACGATCGCCTTGTGGCTCTTGACTTTCCGCTCCAGTTCGTTGATGTCGGGAGACCAGTCGCAGTAGGGGTTCATCCGGTAGGTGTTCGGTGGAAAGGAGGCGTGCAGGACCTCGGCCAGCAGATGCGTGGAGTAGGTGGGCTCCGGCATGATGATCCGCACATCGACGCGGACGGCGCTGTAGGCCCGGGCGATCGCGTCGCCCAGACCGTTGAAAAAGATGATATCCTCCGGGGTGATCTGTATCTTTCCGCGTCCGTTGACGAGCCCGGCCAGATATTCCCGCGTCGCATTCATCCCTTTGGTGGGTGAATAACCGTAGGTGCGGTCATCCCGCAGAAGATCGATAAGGTCCTCCCGCATCCAGGCGGGGATCTTCTCCCCCTTCTGGACGGGGTCCCCGATGTTTTCCCAGATCACATCGACTCCCGATCGCCGCAGGATGTCGGCCACGTTGACGATGTTCCTGATTTCGTATACCAGCCCGCTGCCGCTTTTTGCTATGTCAAATCTCATCGGTCCCTCGAACACACCCCATGATGACCCGTCTCATCGCGTCCATACGACGGTAGCGGTTTTAAAACGGTAATACTGCCTGTCGGATAGTATAATTCAGCGCATCTGTCCACTTTTTTTTCTATGCCGGTGCGCCGCACCGCCGCCCGCCCGCCGGGTGCCGCGCCTATTTGCCGCGGCGACGGGTGGTCAGCAGCCGGTAGAAATGGGGCCTGGACTCGCCGGCGATGAAGGGCTCCACCTCCTGGAAAAGCCTTTCGCGGTCGTCGCTCAGGTGCATGTCCATGAATGTTTCCTTCGACTCGTGCTCGACGAGGGCGGCATAGCGGCTGCCGCCCTCGATGGGTCCGAGAAGCGTCCGGGAGATGAACCCGGGGTGCCCGGAAAAGACCTCGCTGGAATGGCGGAACCACTCCTGAAAGGCCGCGTCCGTTTCCGGTTTCAGCGGCGCGAATTCGACGAAATTGACAAAGACACCCGCCTGGCCCTGCAGCAGGAGCGGTCTCGGTGTCGCTTCCCGCCGGGGTGCATGAATGGCGAGAAACACCAGGGCGGCCTCCGAATCGTTCAGCACCCCGAGCGAAGATCCGTCGGGGATGCACAGCATCTTCCCCGCGCCGACGCGTGCGGACTCGCCTGCCACGAAAAAGAGCCCCTCGCCGCGGATGACCTGAATCGTCATCGGGGTATCGACCTGGTGAACGGGAATCGCCTTTCCCGGTTCGAGACCGATCTGGTCAATCTTGAGATGCGGCTCCTCCACGAGAACCGCCGTGCCCCGGCCATCGTGGCTGAACACCTCCCTGCTGTGCATGTCGATGATTTCCATAACGTATCACCTCGTTTCCGTCGCTTAGGCTGGGGGTGATCCCAGCTTGCCGTCCTGGACGATCTGCTCAAGGCCCCGATGGTCGATGATCTGTATCCGGGCCCCTTTCAAGCCTATGAGCCCCTGCTTGTGCATCTTCGCGAGAATCCGGGAAAGGGTTTCGGGAATGGTTCCCAAAACCGAGGCGAGCTGGCTTTTGGAGATGTCCAGCGCCACCTCGCGATCGTCGGTCGTGGTGCTCAGGTAGAGCAGGTATTTGGCAAGCCTGCCCGGCACCTCCTTGAGCGAAAGGTCCTCGATGAGATCCGCAAAATGGCGGAGGCGCATCGACAGCTGGGCCAGCATGTTCAGTGCGAGGGTCGGGTCCTTCTGAATCAGCTGGCTGAAAGCCGTCCTCGGAAAGAACATGAGGGTGGTCTGGACCGAGGCGACCGCATCCGCAGGAAATCCCCGGCCGGTGAAGACCGAAACCTCTCCAAAGGACTGGCCCGGACCGAACAGGTGGAGGATCTGCTCCTTTCCCTCGGTGGAAACCCTCGAGATCTTTACACGGCCCGCAATCACCGCATAAAAACCCGTTCCTTCGTCACCTTCCGAAAAAACCCGCTCCCCCTTCCGGAACGTGCGCCGAATGCCGATCCGGGCAAGCGCCGCGTACTGCTCCTGCGACAGGCCGGCGAAAAGGGGCATGCCGGCAAGCAGCTTGATCAGATTCACCATGTGCGCCTCCTGGCCGGGCACGTCGGGGGTTGGCTCTCCTGTTCCCGCCGCCCGTTGACCAACGGCCAATCCATTACCTATTTCTTTGACTTATGTCAAAGCGCTTTTTTTCAACCTGTGGGAAAAGGAAGCCAAGACTGGAACAGGGGGCACGGAGAGCCGAAACCCCGCGTCCCGAAACATCATACAAGGAGGTTGTTATGAAAAGCATGAGGAAGATTATACGGATCGATGAGGAAAAGTGCAACGGTTGCGGACTTTGCGTTCCCTCCTGCGCCGAAGGCGCGATCCAGATCGTGGACGGCAAGGCACAGCTGGTGGCGGAAAAATACTGCGACGGTCTCGGGGCCTGCCTCGGTGAATGCCCCGAAGGGGCGCTCCAGGTTGTGGACGCGGAGGTGGAGGCCTTCGACGAACAGGCCGTGAAGGAGCATCTCTCCGGGAAGGAGGCGACGCCCGTCGCCGCGCAGGCCCACGGCAGCCAGCCGCATGCGGCGGCCCATGCCGGGCATACGATGGCCTGCGGCTGTCCCTCCACACAGATGCAGTCCTTCGCCGCGCAGGCCCCGCGCGAGAAAATCAGTTTGCCTGTCACAGCGGCCGGATCCGGCGCATCCGCTCTCGGTCACTGGCCGGTTCAGATCCATCTGGTGCCGCCGACGGCGCCTTTCCTGCGCGGCGCCGACCTTCTGGTGGCGGCGGACTGCACGCCGGTCGCCTATCCCCGGTTTCACGATGAACTGCTCGCGGGCAAGGCCGTCCTGCTGGGATGCCCCAAGCTCGACGACGCGGATGCCTATGTGAAGAAATTCGCAGCCATCTTCGGGACGGCGGACATCAAGAGCGTGACGGTGGCGGTGATGGAGGTTCCCTGCTGTCAGGGGCTGCCGGTGATCGTTCGCAAGGGTATGGCGATGGCGGGGAAGAATATCCCCCTGTCGGTGGAGACGATTTCCGTTCGCGGCGGGAAGCTGTGAGAATTCTTGGATATCATCTCCCGGAAGCACGCATTGGAGATTTTTCGGGCCCTCCGCCCCCGCAGCGAAACGAGGAGGTGCAGGGTCGAAAAATCTCCAGCGTGCGGAGGGAGTATGACATCCAAGTTGTGTTTTATTCCTCCGGGTTGGTCGAACACACAACCCAAGGCGAGACGGCTTTTTCGTAGGATCAAGGCTGTCGTTCTACAGTAGGGTTCGCCGCTTACGGGCGGGGGGGCCTGGACGTGTTGCCGGTGATCTCTTCGGCCCGGCGGACCTCGTCCAGCAGGCGACGGACCCGGTCCATGTCCTTGCGGAAGCGAAGATGCCTGCCCTGCGAATCACGGGCGTTGGTCCGGGTGCAACTGTCGATCCCCGCGGGTTTTACCCGGTCGATCCCATCGGCGACGTTATCGGGCGATATGCCCCCCGCGAGGATGAGGGGGGTAGTGATGGCGGCCGCAATGGCGGCAGTGATCTCCCAGTCGCAGGTCTCCCCGGTGATGCCGACATAACCCTCCACGGGCTGGTCGGCTCTTGGGTCGCCGTATCCGCAGATCGTATCCGACATGAACCAGTCGCTCGTTTCGGCAAGCGCGGCGGCGATTTCCAGAATCGCTTCGCGGGCGGCATCGGGGCCCGGCGCGCCGGGTCGGGGAACGGGAATGGACCGGATAATCCCCATGGGCGGGAACTCCTTCTTCACGAGCCGCTGGATCCGGATCAGCTCCCCTAACCGCTCCTCCCGCCGGAGCCGGTCC
>JBFMBA010000089.1:0-9457 GCA_040755475.1 Thermodesulfobacteriota bacterium | reverse complement strand
GGGCTGGATCGCGGAGGCCCGGCCCGAGCGAGCCACTCAGCAGCTCGAGGTTTCGGGCATGGACCACCCGTTGCGAGCGTGGCGACCGTGGACAGAGAGCTCCGGTGGTCGGGAGGTTGCCACGGCCGCCGGAGCGGCCTCGCAAGGAGCGCTCTTCCAGCCCGAGACGATCGAGGCGGGATCCCCACCGCACTCGGCACGACAGAGTGCTCATGCCGCTCGGTCGCGAGATTCAGCGTTTCGCCCATTGGTTGCCACGGCTCCGCTCAGGTACCGGCGGAATACGTCACCACATAGGAGGGTCATGCCTATGAAGAAGACGGCATCGGAGACATGGGTCGAGAAGATGTACATCCTGGACGGAGGATCCATCGAGCTGGACAAGAGCAGCATGACCTTCGGCCACGACGCCGGGCAGAAGGTGCGCGTCCCCTCGCCCGTCTACCTCATCCAAACGAAACAGGGCCACGTGCTGTTCGACACCGGCTGGTGGCCTCAGGCCGTCCCGCTCCTGGACGGCATGGGCCTGAAGCCGGCCATCACCCCGTCCCAGGCGCTTCCCGGTCTGCTCAAGCAGGCCGGGCTCGAACCGGACCAGATCGGCAAGGTGATTCTCTCGCACCTCCACGTGGACCACGCCGGAGGCGTCCAGTTTCTGCCCAAGGCCGAATTCATCGTGCAGAAGGACGAGTACAGCTATGCGTTCCACCCGCATGCCTTCAGTCAGCTCGCCTATATCGCTCCGGCCATCAACTTCCCCTCCTACAAGTGGACGCTGATCGACGGCGACCAGGTGCTCATGCCGGGCCTGACCGTGGTCCTGGCGAACGGCCACACTCCCGGGCTCCAGGCCCTGATCGTCGATCTCCCCGAGACCGGCGTGGTCATCCTCTCGAGCGACTGCTGCTACCTCGGGCAGAACCTCGAGGAGGAGGTCATCCCGGGAATTGTCTGGGATCCCGTTCGGGCCTTGCACTCGATCAAGAAGCTGAAGACCCTGGCGCGCCTCCTCGACGGCGTCGTCATTCCGAATCATGACATCGGGCTGTGGGAATCGACTCTCCGGAAATATCCGGATGGCTACGCGTGATGGAAAAGAAAGGACCAGCGCATGAGCACAACACAAAAGCAACCTGACAGGATCCCTGCGAATGACGACTTCCCCGGGCCGGACGCCGCCCGGAAGTTCTTCGATCTGAGCGATCGAATCGCCCTCGTCACCGGTGCGGCTTCAGGCCTGGGAAGGCAGATTGCACTCGGCCTGGCGAGCTTCGGAGCCGACCTGGCCGTGGCGGACATCAACTTCGCCGGTGCCGAGGAAACAGCCGGCAAAGTTCGCGCACTCGGCAAGCGCGCCGTGCCCCTGCAGGTCGACATCACGAAGTGGGATGAGGCCAAGGGGATGGTCGACAAGACCCTGGATGCGTTCGGCCGCATCGACATCTGCTTCAACATCCCGGGCATCAACATCCGCAAGCCTGCCCTGGACTTGAGCCCGGAGGAGTACGGCCAGGTCGTGGATCTCAACCTCAAGGGGATCTTCTACTGCTGCAAGGCGGTGGGAGCCGTCATGGTCAAGCAGGGGCGGGGTAAAGTCATCAACATGGCCTCGATCTTCGGGATTTGCGGCGGGCCGCTCCAATCCGCTTATGCCTCCAGCAAGGGCGGCATCGTCCAGCTCACGAAATGCCTTGCGCTGGAATGGGCTCCCCACAACGTGCAGGTCAACACGCTGGCTCCGGGATATCACTTTACGATGGGGCCGATCGCCAGGCAGTACCTCGAAACGGCTCAAGGCAAGGCCATGATCGACGGCATCGTCGGCAAGATTCCGCAGGGCCGTATCGCGCACGCGTCGGAGATCATCGGGCCGGCGGTGTTCCTGGCATCGGACGCCTCGAATTTCACGACCGGCGCGATCGTTGCTCCGGACGGCGGGTGGACTGCGCAGTGACGGGTCAACTTTCGTCATCCCCGGCCAAGGCCGCGTGGCGGACGCGAGCCGGGATCCCTGGACGCAGGGGGATTCCCGCTTGCGCGGCTGCGTCAACTTTCGTCATCCCGGCCCTGTTGCGGAGCGCGTGGGAGCCGGGATCCAGAAGGGTGCACCCAGACCAGCTGTAGGAACTGGGTGCAGGGACTGGATTCCGGCCTTCGCCGGAATGATGGAAAGCATGTGGCCGCACCGCTGAGTCCTCCGGAATGAGTGACCGCAGGAGGGTTTGACCGGCTTATGACACAGCCGCTTGCGCGGGAATGACGGCAACTGACAACTGGCAACTCAACGGGATGAGCGCATCGAGAGGTTCTAGAGGAGGGAGCATGGGAGCCTACAAGATCAAGACGCTGGCAGATATAGAGGAAATCGAGAAGGTGCCGTTCGAGCGCAAGCTCGTTGCCTCCAACACCTATGACCTCATCCGTCTGGGAGCAGCCATCCGGCCCGAAGCCCCTGCGGTCAGCCTGCTTTTTTCCGGAGACGCTTATGACAAGCCCGTTCAGGTGAGCTATGCCGATTTCTGGTCGAAAGTGAACCAGACGGCCAACCTCTTCCACGATCTCGGCGTCGGGCCGCGCGACGTCATCACGTACCTTCTGCCCAACCTGATCCACACGCATTACGTCGTCTGGGGCGGCGAGGCGGCAGGGATCGTGAATCCGATCAACCCGATGTTGGAGGTTGCGACCATCGAACACATCTGCCGGGCCGCCAACACCAAGGTGCTCGTAGCCCTGGGCGAATTCCCGGGAGCGGACATCTGGGACAAGGCGCTCGCTCTGCGCAAGCGGCTTCCGAGCCTGCGCGCGGTCATCCGGATCATGGGCCCCAGTGACGAGAAGGAGGGCATCTACGGGTACGACGAAGTGATCGGGCGCTACAGCCCCAAGGCTCTCGACTCGAAGCGCGTGATCGACCCGCAGGAAGTCGCCTCGATCTACCACACCGGCGGAACGACCGGGACGCCGAAGCTGACGCCCCGGACGCATCTCAACGAGGCTTCCATGATTTCCATCCTGAGGCTCATCATGGACCTCGAGCCCGGCGAGGCCATGCTCTGCGGCCTGCCCATGTTTCATGCCAATGCGACCATGGCGACGGGAGCCTTTCCCCTTTCCACCGGCGCCCACGTGATCCTCCTCTCCCCCCGTGGCTATCGGGATCCTTCCATCATCAAGAACTTCTTCAAGATCGTGGAACACTATCGTGCCGTCACCTTCTCTGCGGTCCCCACGGTCCTCTCCATGCTGCTGGAGGTCGCGGACCGGAACGCCGACATCTCCTCACTGCGCTTTGCCATCTGCGGCGCCGCGCCGCTTTCGGTCGAGCTGTTCAAGCGCTTCGAGGCCCACTGCGGCATGAAGATCCTCGAGGGCTACGGCCTGACCGAGGGGACCCTCGTGTCCTCGGTCAATCCGCTGCACGGTGAGCGGAAGGTCGGTTCGATCGGCCTGCGCATACCTTATCTGCAAATGCGCGCCGTGGTGGAGACAAAGGAGGGAAAGGTTCGGGACGCCCAGGTGGACGAGATCGGTCCGATCTGCATCCGTGGCCCCAGCGTCTTCCCCGGCTATCTCGAGGAGGCCCACAACCGGGGGGCCTGGGTGGAGGGCGGCTGGTTCAACACGGGCGACCTGGGCAGGCAGGACGCCGACGGGTATTTCTGGCTGACCGGGCGCAAGAAGGACCTCATCATCCGGGGCGGCCACAACATCGACCCGGCCCTCATCGAGGACCCGCTCTACCGTCTCGACGGGGTCCAGTTTGCCGCTGTCGTCGGCCGTCCAGACGTGCACGCGGGCGAGGTCCCGGTGGCCTACGTGCAAATCCAGCAGGGGTCCAAGCTCACGGCCGAGGACATCCTGCAGTACCTGCAGCAAGAGGTCGGCGAGCGGGCGGCCATCCCGAAAGAAGTCGTGGTTTTCGAAGCCATGCCCTTGACCCCCATAGGCAAGATCTTCAAGCCGGCTCTGCGCTGGGACGCCATCCGCCGGGTCTATGAGAGGGAGCTCCGGGCCCTGGGGGACATGGTGGAGAAGGTGCAGGTCGAGGTAGGCGAGGACAAGGTGCACGGCTCGTTGGCTACTCTGCTGATCGAACCTGCATGCGGGGTGGAGAGGAAGGCCATCGAACAGAAAATAAGTGAGATTCTGGGCAATTTTACCATTCGGTACGTGGCGAGCTTTCGGTAGACGTCTTGCCGCGGGAGAGGCGGCTCGAGCCGAGCCGACAACGAATCAGGGTCCGCGGCATTTCGGCCGAGGCCAACTGTCTACATCCATGGAGGATTCAGCATGCACCGTTCAAGCCTTGTGAAGTTGACCATGCTCCTCTTGTGTCTGGCGATCTTCCCTCCGGCTCCCTCGGTAAGCGCAGATGTGAAGCCGGGAGATCTCATCGATAAAGATAGCTGGGAGAAGGCGGAAGGGCTCCTGCCTGACCCGATGATCAACTGGGTGAAAAGAGGCGAGATGTTTATCGATGTCGAAGACCTCAAATTTGATTCCTCCCAGTTCTTTGCCCCCCCGGCATTGAAGTCTCTGAAGGAAAACGCCGGCAAGTACGAGTTAGACGATGAGCATAGCATCATCGAGGTAAGCACGGGCAATCACCCGACCTTCATCGAAGGCATCCCCTTCCCTGCGATCGACGCCAACGATCCGAAGGCCGCTGCAAAGATCATCTACAATTCATTCTACTACAAGTATTCCTATGGGAACCTCAAGTACCCTTTCGGCGCCAGATGGATAGGCGAATCCGGATTTGAAAGACTGGTGGAGTGCAACTGGCGCGTGTTCGTGATGGTGGGATATCCGGGCGCAAGAGAGATTTCCAATCCTACCGGTCTGGAGCGTCAGGCCATCATTCAAATCCTCGCGCCATTCGACATCGCCGGGACAAACGTTTTGTTGTGGAGATATATCGACGGGAGAGCCGACAACACCTTTTCGTACGTTCCCGCGATCCGGAGAGTGAGACGGATGAGTCCCGCGAACCGATCCGACGCCTTCATCGGCACGGACATGGCTGTGGATGACACCTATGGCTTCGACGGCAAAGTGGGGACCTTCACTTGGAAGTTGTTGCGCAAGCAGGATGCGCTGGTGCCGTACGTATCCAATACCCCCCAACTGATCGTTCAGAACGATCGGGGTGAGTGGCAAACCACAACGGATGTGAAGGAAGCCAGATATGGATTTCAAGAACCGGACAAGAAGGTCGCTCCGTGGGTAGCGACGAATCTGGTGTGGGTCAAACGTGCGGCCTACCTCATCGAGGCAAGCCCCAAAGACCCGTACTACAATTATGGGAAGCAGTATTTGTGGGCAGACGCGGAAAACTTCTGGATCTGCTTCAAGGTGATCTACGACAGAGCCAATCAGTACTGGAAGACCTTCTCGGTGGCCCAGATGCCGGTCGAGAGTGCCGACAAGACCATGCACTGGGTTGGAACAGGGACTCACGACATGGTGGACGATCGCAGACAACACGCGACCATCCTCGATGGCATCAGCACGAAATGTCAGCATACCTATTACGCGATCCAGGACCAGAACGACTACTCCTTGGGCGGTTTTCAGAAGCTGTGCAAGTGACCCGGGATGCCTCCGTAGGCGCGCATGCTCTTGCGCCGAAGCATCCGCCGCGAGGAGCCGGCCGGAATAGAGGATGACCGGCCCGCCATCAGCGCATCAAGCAGCCGCCGGCGGGGGGTGGAAGGGTGACGAGCGCGCGCAAGCCTACGGGCGAGCGGAACGAACGAGCAGGGGCATCTGCCCCGCCGGGCCAGGTCGCCCTCAGCGGTCGAAGAACGACATCAGCCGCTCGGTGACAACGAGTGCCGGCGGTTTTGGCGATGGCGCTGGCGAGTCAGGCTATGCAATCGAGATGAGCGGGGTTCGTGCCGGCGACAAGGCGGACACCCGCTTTGGGGACAACTCAAAGGGGGGGACTGAACATGATGAATCGGAGTCACCGTGCGGTGCGGGTAGCCGTTCTTTGCGCCCTGGTGTGGGCCGGTTGCGGCGACGATGGTGAGGAGATCGTTGGCGGACAAGCCCGCCCCCAGGCGGAAGCGTTCATTCAGGGGGCGCCGTTTCACGGACTGAACGGCATGAACTTTGATTCCGAGGGCAACCTCTATATGGCATCGGTCAAGGGCAGGGAAATCATCAAGATGGACCCGGAAACCGGAGAAGTGCTCCAAACGTTGGGGCCGGCGGATGGAGTCGACACGCCCGACGACCTGACGTTCGGTCCTGACGGTTCGCTGTATTGGACGTCCCTGGAGACCGGGTTCGTAGGCCGCAGGAAGCCCAGCGGGGAGGTGACCACCCAATTCGTCGGTTTGGGTGTGAATCCGATCACCTTTTCCGCCAGCGGGCGGTTGTTCGTCGCCCTGGATTTCTATGGCGACGGGCTCTACGAGCTCGACCCGGAGCTCGTGGAGCCTCCCGCCTTGATCATTCCCCGGCTTGGCTGGTTAAACGGTTTCGATTTCGGGCCCGACGGCCTGCTCTACGGACCGATCATCACCCTGAGCAAGCTCGTGCGCATCGACGTGGATACGCCCTCGATGGAGGATCTCCCGGTGCCGGTATCCATTACGACTGCCGCGAAATTCGATTCTCAAGGACGCCTGGTTGTCACGGAATCCCAGATCGGCCAGGTCTCTCGCATCGACATCAGCACGTGGGAGAAGGAGGTCCTGGTTTCCGGGATGAACATGGGCCAGGACAACTTGGCACTCGATCCGCAGGATCGTCTCTACGTCTCCCGCTTCTCCGATTCCTCGGTCATCGAAGTCCTCAACGATGGGAGTCTCCGAACGGTGAGTCCTGAGGGAATCAGCTACGTAGGAGGCCTGGCCGTTCTGACGCCTCCGGGGGGAGCCGAGTCCCTCTTCCTGGCCGACCAGTGGACCGTGAGGCAATATGAGATCTCCACCGGCGAGCTCGTCGAGGTCGTCTTCTCGAACCCCTTTGATCCGACGGCTCCGATCAACGCGAACGCGGTCTCCGCGGATGGCGACAAGCTGATCCTCACTACGTACATGGGGTTCGTGCCGGAAATCCAGATCTGGGACCCGGTGGCAAGTGGTCCCGAAAGACTCCTTGCGTACAGCCCGCCCTTTGTAAGACTGCCGCTGAACGCCATTGCCTTTCAGGGCAGGCTCGCCGTTGCAGAAACATTCTTGGATCTCAGCGGAGGCCAGGTCATCAGTGTGAGCAAGGATGAGTTGTCCGATCAGACGGTCCTGGCCGCAGGCTTGGGGGTTCCCGTGGGGATGGTGGCCATCGCAGATGACCTGTACGTTGCGGATTGGTCTGCGGGAACCGTACTTCGAATCGTGAGCGACGGGCAACCCCTTGCTGTGCCGGACGTGATTGCAGACGGTCTCGCGCAGCCCGAGGGCCTTACGGCCGAGGATGATGGGGCCCTGCTGGTCGTGGAGACGGGAACAGGCTCGCTGCTGAGAATCGAGATTGCAGGCGGAGACGTGAGCACGGTCATAGACGGACTGGGCCTCGGGTTCGAAGCAGTCCCCGGCCCCGGCCATCCTCCGATATGGTTCTTCAACGATGTGGCGGTTGGCTCGGACGGTGCGATCTTTGTATCAGGAGACGTGCAGAACGTGATCTACAGGATCGATGACCGATGAGGAGCCGAAGCCGTTGCTCAACGGAGGCTGACGGAGGGGTGCTGCCGGGCTGAAAAGGATCGAGTAAGAGCGGGGATCATCCGGTGGAGTTGGGGTCGGGCCTTCAACGGGTCTCGGCCCGGGACCGGTCCGGACCTTTGATTGACAAGACTTTGAGTTCAGATTATAGAGGCGAGATCATGCGTCTGAGCTGGTTCCGGCCAATGCTCCTTTTCTGCTGGCGAAAAGAATCGAGGCGCCCCCATCCGAGCAGAATCCGCCGTGATCTCAGATACTTCCCCGGAAGGGGTCGCGGCTCGAGACAGCGGGGTCAGGCGCAAAGGCTCGGTCCCTCCGGCTCGTTCGCAGGTTCGTTCCCGCCCCCCTGCCGGTGAAGCAACGAACCGGCAAAGCCGCCCGGGCCGGATGACGTTCCGGACGGAGACCGAGCGGCAGCCGCTGCCCGCCTCCGGAACGCCGTTCTCCAGGTGCCTGCTGGGACTTTTCTGCGCAGCTCTCCTCGCTCCGCTGCTGCCTTCGGCCGTCTGTGCAGGCCCCTGTCAGACATTCGGCCTGGGGGGCCAGGCCATTGCAATGGGAGGCGCGGTCGCTGCTCATGCGGAAGACTATGCAGCGACCTTTTACAATCCGGCCGGCCTGGCTTTCCTGGGGAAGGCCACACTCGGGTTGGGCTTCATCTACGGATCGCCTGACCTTCGCATCAACGGCGACACACAGGACGTCGACCTCATCCGCGCATTCCAGGTGGGCGGGTCCTTCGGCATCGGCTCGGAATGGTTCCTGAGCCGGATCAGGCTGGGCGTGGCCGCCCACATTCCCACTTCGACTGCCCTGCTGCTCGGCGCTTCTGATCCCATTAAACCCAATTACGTGCTCTACACGATAGACCCTCAGAGAATGGCGATCTACATGGGCGGCGCGGTCAGGATCCTCCCCAGCCTCTCCTTCGGCGGAGGGGTCAGCATGCTCGCGGAGGCAGACTTCAATCTGAACTTGAGCCTGGCATCGTCTTCGTTTCTTACGCATTACTCCCCGTCCAGGTTCAACTTCGATCCCATTCTGGGTATCAAGTTCAAACCTTCCGAGTCCTTTTCGCTTGCAGCCGTCTACCGGGAGGCCAAGAGCGCCACCCTGAAGCCCGAGCTGAGGCTGTTCCTGGGTGAGACACAAGTGGTACCCACCATCACCGTATACAATCTGTTCGGCTACGAGCCCCGTGAGGTGGTGCTGGCCGCCATGTACAGGTATAGAGAGCGGCTCACCCTCGAGGTCGATGTTACCTGGATGGATTACAGTGAGTTCCAGGCACCCACGCCCAAGTACGAATTCGAGGAGCCGGTGCCGGATTGGGTCAAGGTGCTCCTGAGCATGGAAAACTTTCCCGATGCGGGTTTCCACGATATCTATGTCCCGCGCGTGGGGGCGGAGCTCATCGTGAACAGGCATGTTACGCTGCGGGGAGGATACTGCTACCGGCCGAGCCCGGTTCCCGATCAACGAGGGATCACCAACTACGCAGACTCGGACAAGCACGTGATATCGGTCGGTGGCGGCCTCACTGTTTTTCTGCCTGCGAAGCTGGGGAGCAAACCGTTCCACGTCGACGGCGTCTTTCAACTGCATGTCCTGGAAGAGAGAGCCGTGGTCAAGGAAGGTCCCCAGGATCCCGTGGGAGACTATACGATCGACGGCGAGATCTTTCTCGGCGGAATCTACATTCAGTTCAAGTTCTGAGGATTTGGGGCGGAGGGCGTCGAAAAACGGTCCCCTCTCCCCCGTCGATCGGGGGAGAGGGC
>JBFMBA010000088.1:0-5278 GCA_040755475.1 Thermodesulfobacteriota bacterium | reverse complement strand
TGGACATTTTTCGATCCTGCACCTGCTCGCTTCGCCCCTGATTTTCCTGTAAGGCGCTGCGCTGCGGGGGCAAGGGGCTCCGAAAAATCTTCAATGCGCGCTCCCGGAATCCGATTTCCAAAGGTCTCAAGCAGGGGTTGTCCAGGGAATTCCATCCCTTAAAAGACCCCCGTTACTTCCATCCACCGCTACCAGCGGTCCAGCGTGTAAAGGGGGGTTTTCCCCCGGAGCAGCTCGGCGGAGCGGGCGGCGTTGTAGATCCCGCATGTGCAGGGTTCCGCTATCATCACGCTTCCGTCCCATTCGGTGACCTTGCCGGCTTTCACGCGCCGGATGATGTCGCGCACCAGGTCGGGAGATACGACGCCGTGGCCGCACATGGTGGTGAACTCCCGGATGTCGGCCGGAGGCAGCAGGTCCGTCCGCCCGTGGATGCCCAGGGAGAGGTTCACCATGTAAGGGTCGATGCCGATCTCCGCGGCAATGTCGCGGACACGGTCGATCAGGCCGCTGACCATGATGGATATGCCCTCGTCCGCCTCCTTGATCCGTATCAGCGCGTCCTTGAGCGCTTCGCGGCTGTCGAAGACGCTGAAGACCCGCGCCCCCTCCACCTTGATGCTCTCCAGGACCTCTTCCGGCTTGACGCCGCTGTACATGTTGCGGCGGAGCGTCGTCACGCACATGTTGACCGGGCCCACCTGGTAGAGGAGTTCGACCAGATGACGCACCTTCGGGGCGCTGCCCTTGTAGTTGAATCCCCTTGCGGGATAGACGAACAGGACATAGTCCTTGTCCAGCGATTCCAGACTTCCCTCTCTGTGCAGACTGTGGGTCATGGTATCATCCTTCGCTCATTCCCAGGCCCGTCCGAGGCCCATATTGATCTTGGCGTTCGGCCGCCAGGTGAAACCCTCCGCCCGGATGCTCTCCAGAACCTCCTCCGGGATGTGGAGATGGGGCTCCACGACCGTGAATGCATCGACGCAGAAGACGCTGTCCACCTCCCGGGCGACCTCCTTGAGCGTTCGGAGGATGCCGCGGAGCTCATCCCGTTCCACCTCGATTTCGATGATGGCCGACAGCAGCCGCTCTCCCAGCATCTCCGGCTTCAGATCCCCCGTCGCCTCGTCGGCGATCATGGAATGGATCGGGTTGTGGGGCTCGATCTTGTGGACACCGGCCCGGGCGATGGCCCGGGTGATTTTCTGCACATCCCGCAGGGACATGCCGAGGTTGGGTCTGCCGATTTCGATGGCCACGCCGACCTTGCCGGGGCCGCAGCGGCGCGTTACATCGGCCGATTTTGTCTCCTCCGTGCCCCGGCCCTCGATGCCGGTTGCCACGTGTCTGGCCGACGGATCACTGAAGTAACGGCGCAGTGCGCGGGGGTAGTCATAGACGTTGTGGGATTCGGCGATCGCGTCAACGGGGCAGTGGGCGGCGCGAAGACAGGTGCTGCATTCATAGCAGATATCCTGGTCGATCACGCTTTTCCGGCCCTCGTAGCGGATCGCTCGGGTGGGGCAGTAGGGCTGGCAGCGTCCGCAGCCCACACATATTTCCGGATGAATGATCATAGGTTTAACCTCTCGGATCGCAGTGTCAGGACCTTCCCCGGTCCGGATTCCCTGAAAACCGGCCGCCGTCGTTCAAACCACGGCGCCTCCCCGCGGCCTGCTCACCGATTCGGGGATGTTTCCTTTCCCGTTTCCTTGCGGATGATGTCCGCGCAGCGCACCTGGTTGAAAATCCCGCAGTAGCAGAAATTGGCCAGCTTCACCGACCCCGCCTCGGGCGTCATTTTCCCCTTTTGAACCTGCCTCATGATATATTTGACGAACTTGGGGGGAATCATGTGATGCCCGCACATGGTCGTGATCGACAGGGTGACGTCGTCTGGAAGGAGGTCTTTGCGGCCCCAGACGCCCAGCGAGTAATTGACGGAGTGCGGGGTCACCCCGGCCTCCCGGCAGGCGGGCAGCACCTCGGACAGGACACCGGTGATCACGACCGACATCCCCAGGTCTTTTTCCCTGATGCGCTTCAGGAAAGCGACCACCTGCTCCCGCTTTGTGAACACGCCGCGAATGCGCGATTTGTCCGTGATCTTTTCCTGAATCTCTGCGGAAGGGAGCTGCGTGATCGGTCCCGTCTTGACGTCACCCCAGTTCTCCGAACCGACCGCCTCCGCGGCGGCGATAAACTCGAGCGCTTTGGGTTTGATGTTCTTGTCGTTGACGCCTTTGGTCTGGTACATGAACCAGTTGAAGTCTTTCTTCTGCGATTCGATGTCCCCGCTGCGATGAAGCGAATGTGTCATATGTCTGATCTCCCTATTTCAAAGACAGTGGTTTTCCGAGCCCCACGTTGACCTTGCCGCGGTGCGGCTGGGGTATGCCGAGCCCGTCCAGGCAGCCGAGCACGGGGTTCAGGCCGTTTTCATCGACCCGGAGAATGAGTCCCAGGGAGAAGACCGTGTCGATCTTCTGCTGCACCTCCTGGAGCGCCTTGAGCACGCTGGGCAGTTCCGCCTCGGTGCATTTGCCCTCGATGATGACCGACAGGAGGCGGTAGTCGTGGCATTCGTCGACGAGTTTTCCCGTGGACAGGTCCGGCATCAGGGCCGCCAGAGGGGTATGTTCCGCCGGGGCAAGCCTGACCCCTGCCGCGGCGCAGGCCATGGCCACCGTTTCGGCGTCCCGCAGATACACGCCGAGTCCGGGCCGCCCCATGTCGATGCAGACGCCCACATCGCCCCGCTGCACCCTCCCGGACACGTCATTGGTTTTCACCTCTTCGGTTCCCCGGCCGGTGACGCCGGTGACGCCGTGGTTCTCCACCGGGTCGCTCAGGACATGCTGAAACTCCTTGTAGAAGTTTGAGAGCTCCGTCGGTTCGATGGCCTCTTGCGGGCAGACTTTCTGCCGTATGCAGACGTAGCATTCGACGCACAGGTTCGGATCGATGGCGCACGTGTCCCCGTCGAAACCAATGGCGTCCACCGTGCAGTAGGTCTGGCAGATCTGACATCCTGTGCACTTTTCCTGATTGATCATCGCCATACGATATGCTTTCTCCTTTCAAAACATCCAATGGGCGTGTTTGCCCGAAAAATGCCGTGCCGGTTTCCGGAACGGACAGCGGAGCGAGGACGGTATCACCGTAAAGCCCGGCTGTCGAACCCGGCGGGGGTATTGATTCACACATTTCCCCGGCGGCCGATCGGGGGGATTCCCCCGAAACGTCCGACGGCAGGCCTCAGGGCGGACCGCTCCCGCCGGGATGCGAGCCGCGGGGCGCGGTCTCCGCTCCGTGATCTGCGTCAGCCCGCCGGTGTTACAATCATCCCTTCCCTGCGGACCGGCCGATGCTGGAACCGGATGACGCTCCCGGTCCGGGGCCTGAGCAGCGAGGCCTCCTCCCCGCTGATCCGCCGGCCGGCCAGGATCAGGGTATGGAGCGGCCCGGCGGCGGAAATGTCGCCGATGAGAGCCCCGCCCACCGGTTTTCCCTCTACCAAAAACAGCTCGCGCCGGATATTGGCCTCCGGCCGTTCGTAACAAATCACCTCGGCGCCTTCCACCGGCGGGCCGAGGATCACCATCGCCAGACCGTGGAGCTCCATTGCGTTGATCCGGGTCAGATCGGTCAGCGGCAGCGCGTTGCCCCGGAAGAGGTTTTCCGCCGCCCGTCGTCCCTGGGAGGCCGCCTGGGGCCAGGTGCCGGGGTTGACCGCTTCCCCGCCGGCGGTGATCACCGCGGCGTCGCCCGCGGCGAAGATGCGGGGATCGGAGGTGCGGAGCGCGGGGTTCACGATGAGCGCTCCGTCGGTCAGCAATCCGGATCCGGCGAGGAAGGAGGTGTCGGTCGACGTTCCCGCCGCCACCAGAAGGGTATCGCAGTCAATCCAGCGGCCGCCCGCCTGGATGCCCGATATGGCGCCGCCGGAGACGCGCACATCTTCGAGGGGGGCGTTGACGTGCAGGCCGATCCCCATTTCCCTGAGATGGTTCTCGACGATCAGGGCGGCCTCCGTGGAGAGGGCGCGAAGCAGGAGATGCCCCCGCCGGACCACGATCGAGACGTCAAAGCCGGCCAGGCGCAGGTAAACCGCCGTCTTGACCGCAACAAGCGAGCCGCCGAACACCAGGACGCTCCGGTGATGGGCCAGCCAGTCCTTCGTTGCTCTGGCCGCGGTCAGGTCGCGGACGGGAAAGACGCCCCTGCAGCGGGCCGAAGCCAGGATGTCGGGGATGTAAGGGTCTCCGCCGTGGGCGAGGATGAGGCCGTCATAGGCAAGCGCCTCCCCGTTTTCAAGCCCAACCCTTCTCTCCTTGCGATCGAGGGATAGGACCCGGATCCCGCGAAGGACCGTCAAAAGCGGATCGCTCTCCCGGGGAGGGAAGAAGAGTTTCTCCTCGGCGATCTCGCCCACCATGAACTGGGGCAGGAGCGCACGGTAGTAGCCGGCCTCGCCTTCCCTGTCGATCAGCGTCACGGCCCGGTCGGGCCAGGCGGTGCGGCACGCCGCCGCGGCCTGGAACCCGGCGACACCGCCGCCGATGATCATGCATGCCATCACACACTCCTTCGCCCTGTCGGGCATCCCGTTCAGGACCGGAGAAACCAGTCGAGCAGCTCATCGGCCCGGACCGGATGGTCGTAATGGGCCAGGACACCGCCGAGCCCCGCGAGCTGTTCGCGCAGCAGACCCCGGACCTTTTCGCTTCCCCAGAGGGGGATCGGGGTCGCCAGCGAGACCTTCATTCCGAGCGCGGACAGGCCCAGCGCGACGGTCCATTCGCTGCAGCTGCGCAGGCCGCAGAAACAGATTCCCCCGAGCAGGGGAATCTGATCCGCGGCGGCGAGTGCGGCGAGTGCGGCGAGGGGTCCCTGCCGGGCATCCAGAACCGTGACGGGGAGGTCCTGCTTCACCATCCAGGCGGCCGCGTCGCCCCAGGAGGCGACGGAGTGATCCTGGGCGTGCAGCGCCTTGGCCATCTCCACGGGCAGGTGGCCGAGGGGCTGAAAGAGGCTGTCCGGACCGCCGAGCAGGGCGATCTTCGCCGGAGAGCCTCCGGTCAGGGCCGCGGCGATCTCGGCCCCGCCCCTGTTCACCCGGCTTTCGGAGACCAGCGCGGGGTCGAACTGGAAAGAAGCGGAATTCCCCTGTGTGAAGGCGGCGCGGGCCTGTTTGAGCAGATCGGGAATGTGAGGGTTCGCCCCGCTGCCGGCGACAGGTATCTTCATCCCGGCACAGAGGGCCAGAAGCCCC